>JALGZU010000415.1 GCA_025774735.1 candidate division LCP-89 bacterium
GCTCGCCAGATCGACGTGGACGATCGCCTGACCGAATTTCCGGAGTTCCATCTCCATCTCGATGCGTCCCCTCGTGTGCCCGCCGCGGGCGCCGCGGCGTCGATTGGTGTCCCCTGCCCGGGGCGCGGGGCTGCGCTGTCACCCACGCAAGCGGCCAGAGGCGCCCTCGGCTGGAACTGTAACACTTGACAGGCGGAACTTACCGCTCCCGCAGCACCCCGGCGTCAGCACGCGGTGATTGTCAGCGTTTGGTCTAACGTGCTGGCGCTCGGCGTCTGGTGGCGCATTGCCGCCAGACAGGAGACGAGGGTGCACCCTCTCGCGACCACAACACACACCCGAGACGATAGCCGACCCTCGCTATTCAATTTTCCCGCCGTACCACCCACCTTCCCTGCGCTATTCCCGCGCCTGCAAAACCGCGTTCAGCGGCACAATAGAGGGGCATATCGCCCCACTTGGATAATGATTGACCGCGGGTTGCGACCGATCGTACACTAATCGGCGGCGAGCAGAGGAATGACCACAACAAAGCTGGCGTCGATTTTTGTTTTTGTTTGTGGCGTGCTGGCGGGCGATCAAGCTGCTCCTCAGGGACGTCTCACTCGGGAAAGCTCCCACCTGCGCTACCGGCGATGACCTGATCTGGCGACCATTCTTCACCCTTTATATGTGTGATCACTGGACGCTTCATCCAATGAGACTGGGCACAGTAATTCGTTAGGCCTAATGGATACCATCGGCCCCTATAACATCGTCAGAAAGATCGCTGAGGGAGGAAATGGAGTTGTTTATCTCGGCCGAAACCCGGACGTGGATGTTCTCGAGGCAATCAAGGTCATCCGGCCTGAATTACTTGGAGACGATGTTTCGAGAGAAAGCTTCCGACGAGGAGCCCGAGCTCTCACCATGTTGGCTACTCAGCCAAACATTCTCGGCGGGGCCTACGGTCAGTCTGGCGATACGGTTTATTGGGCCATGCCCTATCTAGAGCGCGGAAGCTTGGCCGAAGAGAAGAACCGAAAGCAGCTCCTGGACCATCCAAAAGACGCGGCACGCTTTATGATCAAGGTTGCGGCAGCGATCCAGTTTGCGCACAGACGGGGAATCATCCACCGAGATTTAAAGCCCGAGAACATCCTTCTCGACGAAGCCGGAGAGCCACAGGTTGTTGATTTTGGTTTGGCAAAAATATTGGGGGATATCTCCGACTCTGCTCCTCAGGGATCTGATCCGGGCGGAAATAGACAACCTCAAAACCGAACTCTGGGCGTAGAGATTTCTCTCAGCGCTCCATTCATCGGAACGGCCCGGTTTGCGTCCCCAGAGATGGCTCGTATCTATTTCGAATCAGGTTCAGGGCCCTCGGAATCGAAAATGCCCGCTCTCATTCCGATGGATGTTTATGGGCTGGGGGTGGTTCTTTATTATCTGGTGACCGGTCACATCCCGTATCCGGGAAATGACTTCGAGAAAGTACTGGACGACATAGCGAATCCTTTGGTCCAGCCGGAGGACGTTCAGGCTCTCAATCCGAAAATCTCCGGCGATCTGAAAGACATCATCGATATGGCGATGCACGAAGATCCAGACGCGCGGTATGGGAATGCCGGCGTGTTTCGGAAGGACCTGGAAAATTACCTCTCAAGACGTCCGGTCAAGGCATCCCGGCCGTCCTTTTTCAGGAAGTCGAAATTCTGGATTTTGCGCAACAGGGAGTTGGCCGTGGTGCTCGTCTTGTTGGCCGGTCTCGCCACCAGCGCGGGCGGAATCTACTCGCGAGAAAAGAGTCGGGCGAGGGTTTGGGAGAGTGCGATCCGGGAGACGACGGCAAGGATTGTTTACGTTGCCAAACTGCACTCACGTCTTTTCATGGGTCACGTAGAGGATCTTGCGGCACCATTGGTGTCCATAAGTGAAAACCCAGATGTGATTTTGGCTGCGAAAGAAAGAGACCGGGCGTGGCTAAGACGATGGCTGGTCGAGCGGCACCGTAGATCCCAAGAAGCTGGAGCTCCATCGGCCTACGCTAGTTGGTTTATTGTTGACGATGGCGGTGAAATGTTGGCGAGGTCTCCCCACAGTTCGGTTCATCTGCCGGAGGAAGTTGTCAGGAAAAGGGACTACTTCAAGGGCGCCAAGGCACTGAACGGCCTGACGGAAACCGCCAAAATCCATCGGTCTTCCTTCGTCTTCAAGTCGCTGATCGATTCTGACTTCGCCTACAAATTTGCCCTGTCGGTGCCCATTGATTCGAAGGAAGGATTTGAGGGAGTCCTCGTATTTTCGGTTCCCACCAGTAAAAGCTTGGGGATCAAAGAGCTAGAAGGTGAAGGGTACCGGGTGGCGCTGCTCGCCCCCATGGATCCCAGTTCAACAGATGCCAGTGAAGATATGAGCGGGCATCGTTTCGTCGTTCATCCGAGTTTCGAACCCGGCCAGAAGGCGGTTCGGGTTCCGGAGGGCCTCCAGGTGGAATTGGACGAGTTAGTCGATCAGGCCATCATTGATGATTACAAGGATCCCCTGGAAGATCGCTCCGAACAGGCGAATGGTCACTCTGTGGCCGCTCTAATGAGAGTTCAGGATTCAAACTTCATCGTTCTGACCTGGTCACAACTTTCATTGCTGGGCGAACGATAATCGTAAAGTACCCATCAAGGGGCCGGGAGGTCGGAGTGGCCGATGAAATTACTTCCATAGGGGAATTGGCCAAAGCGGTTCGAGTCTTGTCCCAGGCCAACGCCCAGAGCGCTACGGCCTCGACGGTACTCAGAGACCGAACGATCTGGTTTCGAGGCCAGCTAGCGAGCTTCCCGCTGTTGCCAACCATCTACCGAAAAGAGGGCGGCTCAAAATTCGAAAGGGAGTTGATTCGCGATCTCAAGCTCACGGCCGTGCGGCTTTTGGATAAGCCGCCCAAGAATGAATGGGAATGGCTTTTCATCGCCAGGCATCACGGCTTTGTGAGCCGGCTGCTCGATTGGTCGGA
>JALGZU010000416.1 GCA_025774735.1 candidate division LCP-89 bacterium
CACATTCTCCCACAAATTCCAACGTGAGAGAAAATGGGGATTTTCTATAATTTCAGTACTTTAGATCGTGGGCGATATTGGATTCGAACCAACGACCTCCTGCTTGTAAGGCAGGCGCTCTAAACCAACTGAGCTAATCGCCCTTAACGCCCTTGGGGCGCCGCAGGATGGCCACGGGAATCAGTACGCAGTACCCCAACACCAACAGGACTGGAGCCAGATGCAGCGATAGAAAGGAATCGTGAGGACCCTGCATCATACAGATGTACCCCAGGACGATAACGATCGCTCCGGCTAAAAAGAGGCGGTAATTCGACGCTCCAAATGCGTTCCACTGGGAATCCTTGCGACCCCGTCTTTTGGCTCTCTGATCCTTCATATCGCTGGTTACTTATCTTGATTGGGCATGTAATTTAAATACAGCCGGCGGTTATAGCAAGTAAAAAAGTTACCTTTTCGTCTAAGAGAACAGGGCGATGCGCTTCAGCAAGAGATCGTATTCCCGGTCGGCTCTCTCCTGCATGGCTTCGATGTCCTCATCGGTGAAGTGCTTGAAACGCCCCTGCAGGCGCACGTATTCCTTGACCGGCACACCTTTCGATTCGTGTGAGAGCGTATACTTCGTGCCGTTTTCCACTTCATAAAGGGGGAAGACTTTAGTATCGACTGCCAGCCGGCTGATCTTGATCGAGTCGCTCTCCAGGGATCGGTGCCCCGGCGGGCAGGGGCTGAAGATGTGCAGCAGACGGGTTCCCTTGATGGTCTTTATCTTCTCCAGCTTGCGTGTGAAGTCGTCCATGAAAGCCGCCGTGGTCGTGGCTGCGTAGGGGATGCGGTGGGCAGCCATGATCTCCACCAGGTTCTTCTTGGGCTCTTCCTTGGGATGCTCTCCCGGCGTTGTGGTCGTCCAGGCTCCGACGGGAGTGGCTGAAGAGCGCTGGATGCCGGTGTTCATGTAAGCCTCGTTATCGTAACAGATGTAGATGATATTCTCATTGCGTTCTGCGGAGGCCGATAGCGATCCGAAACCGATGTCGAAGGTGCCTCCGTCACCGGCCCAGGCCACCACGTGTCCATCCGTGATGCCGCGTACGTCCAGAGCGTGCCGCACCCCCGTCGCCGTGATGGCGGCGGTCTCGAAGGCGCAGTGCACCACCGGCACACCGGCGGCGGAGTAGGGAAACGGTCCATCGATCACCGCCCAACAGCAGGCCGGGACGCACAATACCGTGCGGGGTCCGAGAATTTTCAGGGCGGTGCGCATAGTCAGCGTGGCACCGCAGCCAGGGCAGCCCAGATGCCCCTGGGACATGAGTTCCTGTCCGGGCACGTCAAAGGTAATCTGACCGGGAGTCTTGGTGGACATAATCTATCTCCGTGGAGTTTTCCTTCTAAAGTCTCTAACTTATACTAATCACGCAGCGCAATCCAGTTCAAATGTTTCTCCGTCTTCTCCGGGTGAACGGTCTTCTCCAAGATCTCGTTGATCGTATCGGGCGTGATATCGCGGCCGCCCAGACCGGCGATGAAGCCGTAAATTTCCGGCCGGAATCGTTCTTCCATATCGTACAACGACGCCTTGATCTCCTGGGCGAAAATACCGCCGAAGCCCGGGCAAATGTTCCGGTCGATTACGCCGACCCTGGGCACGCCGCGCAATGCCTCCCGCACCAGATCGATCGGGAAGGGCCGGAAGGTTCGGATCTTCAACAATCCCACCGATTCGCCGCGATCCCGCCACTCGTCGATGACGTCCCGCGCCGTGGAGGTCACCGTCGCCGTCGTCACGATTATGGCCTCCGCATCCTCGCAGCGGTAGGGTTCGATCAACCCGTATGAGCGCCCGAAGCGTTCGCCGTATTCGCGATCTACCTCTTTGGTAACCTTGAGGGCCTCATTCATGGCTTCGTGCTGCAGGTAGCGAAACTCCTGGTAGATATCCACGCCCGTCATACCGTTGAACGCCCGGGGATTATCGAAATCTACCTTCAGATCGGTTTCGTAGGGCGGCAGGAAAGCGTCCGCCTCCTTCGGTTCCGGGATATCCACCGCTTCGGCTGTGTGCGACAGGAAGAAGGCGTCCAGAACCAGCATCACCGGCAGCATTACCGTCTCGGCGATCTTGAATGCCTGCAGGACGGTGTCCACGACCTCCTGGTTCGACTCGCAGTAGAACTGCAGCCAGCCCGTATCCCTCTGCGAAAGTGTATCGTTCTGGTCCGTCCAGATGGTCCAGCCCGGAGCCATGGCGCGGTTCACATCTGCCAGAACGATGGGAAGGCGCGCCAGGGAAGCCCAGTGGATCAGCTCATGCATCAGAGCCAGCCCCTGCGCCGAGGTGGCCGTGAAGGCGCGCGCCCCGGCATGAGCCGCCCCGATGCAGCCCGCCAGCGCCGAATGCTCTGATTCCACCTTGATAAAGCGGGCATCCAGCCTGCCGTCGTCCACCAGGTTGGCCAGCTCTTCGATGATAGTGGTTTGTGGAGTGATGGGATAGGCGGCGATTACCTGCGCCCGGGCCCGCATCACTCCCCAGGATACCGACTGATTTCCCGTTAAGACTTTCTGCATGGTGTATTTCCGTGTTGAGGTTTGCTCATGATCTTATTAAGTGATACGAAAATAATCGAGTATTCTATCCTACTGTTCTCCTCCACACCCCTCTTCCCGTCTTCCCCCGCCTGACGGCAGCCTCGAAGCCGCAGGATTCAAAGGCCGCTTCCAGACCGGTATAGGCGAAAACGTCGGGGCTCCCGCCCTCCTTGGGTGGGATGGGGTATCCTTCGATAATCTTCGCTCCCTTCTTCCGGGCATAATTGACGGCGGCTTCCAACAATGCTTTGGACACTCCCTGTTTTCGTGCTTTTTTTTCGATAAAGAAGCAGACCACCGACCAGACCGGCTGGTCGTCCACGCGGGCCAGGACCCGGGATCGCTCAAGTGCGGGGAAGTCGTCACGAGGTGCTACACTCACCCAGCCGACCGGTTCGGCCCCTCTCCTGACCAGTTCGAAGAGCACTTTACGGTTTCCTTCGCCCTTGTTCTTCTCAAAGTCGGGGCGACTCTGCCGCCACCAAGTGCACCAGCAGCCGCCGCAGGCCCCGCGGGCTCCGAAGAGCGTTTCCAGATCCCCCCAGCGTTCCGTTGTGAGTGGATAAATTTCCATGGGGCTATCCCAGAACCGCTATCAGGTCGTTAATCACACTCGCTAATATCTCGGGCTCGTCCGTCCCCACCCGGATGAGGGTGCCGGGCTGGGAGTGTTCGTACATACAAAGAGACTATTAAAGAACCTTAATCGATATCGCGTTGCGGGGACATTCCGTTACACAGATACCGCATCCCTTGCAAAATTCATAATTGATTGAATACCCCCCTTCAGGATTCTTGTTCACCGCCGCATCCGGGCAGAAGACCAGGCAGTTGTCGCATTCGGGGCAGTTGCCGCAGGACATGCAACGGCTGGCTTCGGCGAGAGCATCTTCTTCGGTGAATCCCGAATAGATCTCCTCGAAATTTTTCACCCGTTTGGGGATATCCAGACCGACGGGTTCAGCGCGCTCGACCAGTTCGAAGTACGCCGTGTTGATCTCCTCCCAATCGACCTTATGGGTATTCCTGCCCTCGATGGATCTCTCGATCGTTTCGCAATCGGGCGGCTCTTCTTTCTTCAGGTAGGCGTCAATGGCGATGGCGGTCTGACGGCCGTGCCCTACGGCATGAGTCACCGTGCCTTCGCCTGTGGCCGAATCCCCGCCGGCGAAGACGTCCGGCAGGTTTGTGCGTCCGTAGCCATCCACTGTAACGCCCCAACTTTCAGCTTTTACATCCGAAGACAAATAAGTCAGATCGGGCTGCTCGCCGATTGCCGTGATGACCACGTCGGCTTCGATATCGAAGTTAGATCCCTCGATGGGAACGGGACGCCTGCGGCCTGAATCGTCCGGTTTGCCCAGCTCCATGCGGATGCATTCAACTTTCAGGATTTTTCCCTTATCATCGCCGAAAACCTTGACCGGTAGCGTCAGGAAGTCGATGGGGATGCCCTCTTCCAGAAGATCTTCGATCTCCTCGGCGATGGCGGGCATTTCTTCCCGAGAGCGGCGGTAAACGACGCGCGGCTGAGAACCCATGCGCAAGACCGACCGGGCTACATCCATGGCCGTGTTGCCTCCGCCGACCACCAGGATGCGATCGCCCAGACTGATTTTGTCCTTGAAGGCGATTTTACGCAGCACATCGATACCCGGGATAACGTCTTCCAGATCTTGTCCTTCGGCGCCCAACTTGCGGGAGAGGTGCAATCCGGTGGCCCGGGATAACGTCTTCCAGATCTTGTCCTTCGGCGCCCAACTTGCGGGAGAGGTGCAATCCGGTGGCGATATAAACCGCGTCGTGTTTTTTTCGCAGATCTTCAAAAGAGACGTCTCCGCCCACGCGGGTGTTCAGTTTCAGATCCACTCCATGCGCCAGGATAAAATCGATCTCCTGCTGGAGCACGCCTTTGGGAAGCCGGTAGTCCGGGATGCCCACGCGCATCATGCCA
>JALGZU010000417.1 GCA_025774735.1 candidate division LCP-89 bacterium
CGCGACTATGACCTTCGCGCCCCGATAGAGACCGACGATTACGTGAGCCAGGGAGAACTGACGCTGGCCGTTGCCCAGCAGGAGGAGTCGGTCGCCGTCGCGAACATGAATGAACTCCTGCGCGCAGTACGCCATGCCCGCCGAACATTCGGCCCCGATGGCGTACTTGAAATCGAGGTCGTCAGGAAGAATCGTGCAGGTCCCTTCGTCGGCAAGGCGATACTGTGCCAGCGCGGCCCATCCCGACGAAGAATCGTTCTTGCGTTCAATTGGCGCCAGACCGTCCACGAAGAACTCGGGTGGATTCTCGCTGCCTCCGACCTCGCCCCCGGCGAGGGAGGTGCAATGAGCCTGCGACAAGTAGTTGATGCAGGCGCGACAGCGCCCGCAGAAACCTCCATGGGAGACCAGAACCCGGTCACCGGCCTTGAGCTTGGTGCTCCCCCCAGCATCGACGACGGTTCCGACGCCTTCGTGACCCATGCCGTAAACCGGATGAGAAAACCACTCATGATCGTGATCGGTCCACATCTTGTCATCCACGCACAAGGCCACAACCTCCGTCTTGATGATCACTGAACCCGAACCCGGTTTTAGTTTTGGAAAGGGCCTATCCACGATCTCCAGCACCCGCGGTTTCGGAACCGTCACCACCTTGTTGATTGTCAGTTGTCTGTGTTGCATCATGATCCTATCCTTTCTACACCTTATATTAATTGTTACTGCAGTTTGACTAACGTCGCAAATCATCGGCAGGCAAAACGGAGCGAAGCGACGCTTTTGACTGTCCGAGTGAATATGCCTTGTTCGGTTTCATTGATTCGGCGTTACACTTTTAAATAAATTATCAATTTCTGTTCTCTCGACTAAAGCAAAAGAATCAGTAAAAGTTTTTGATGTGCTGCTCACCCAAACAAAGCTATCAATACTTGCTGATTTTTCACCTATAGTTGATTCGGACTTATCTCGTTTATAAATTAGAATGCTTTCGCTGTTTACTACAAGCTCGTTATTCTTGTAACTCCTTTTGCCAGAAAGTTTCTCGCTATGAGTGTGCCTAAGCGCTTTTTGATCCCATTGTTTTAGCTCTAATATGAAGGAGACATTATTTTCCAGTATAAAGTGATATCCCCTTTTAGGTAACCACTACTTGCATATTCAGGTGCAATCAAAGATTCTGACCAGCCCCCGTACTTTGTACCACTTCGGAAGTGAGTCTTAGAAACATAAGAGTGCTGCGGAGCGGAACCGAACTCCTACGCTCCCATCGGGATGATGACCTCCAGGGTAAGAGGTCTATTCCCCAATGAACTATGCGGTCGTATATGATTGTATTCCCTCCTCCATCTCTCCACAAGCACTTCCGTTTCAAGGATCGTGTCGAACACTTCCCTGTTCAACACTTCATCCCGCATCTTACAATTGAACGATTCGATATATAAATTCTCTCATGAGCTCCAGGATCGATATTTAGCGTTCTAAAACCGAGATGATGCAGATTACCTGAAATAGGCAGCTCTGAAATATTTCCCGAGACCGGAAAGTCGTTTACCTGGATGAATTCCCGGCCTTTCGTATACCCTTTATGATGAAGATGATAGGTATGAAAGACAGCCAGGAGATCTCCCAAAATATCGGCCCCACATAGGCGATCGCAATGGTGATGGCCGCAGTGATGGGTTCTGGCAGGAAGCGATCGGTAATCTCACGTGCTTCTTCAATCGTAATATCAGGGCCCAGAAGCTGAGGGTTTCGCAATACCACAAACCAGTTTAAAAGCGACGTAATACCAACAAGGAATACACTGATGCTCTCGAATACCCGTGCACCTTCGGCATCAGCCTCGAGTTCCACTCCCAGGTCAATAGCATAGAGAAACAGGAGAAGGAAAAAAACCTGCAATATAGACAGGGCTGTGTGCATGCCGTTGGTTCTTACCAGATTGCCAAACAATACGTTATTCTGCGTCCAGTAGTCTATGGTGATAATAAGACCTACGGCGATAAGCACCCAGTTGAGCCAGTTTTGGGCCAGAAACTGGTCCATCATGAGAGACTCCCAGTTCAGGGTTCCTGTTCCCGGTACAGGCAGCCGCATAAATATTTGCCATATAACGATACCGTACACCACGTCAATCAGCACTTTTAATCGTTTCAGCTGCTGTGTCTCACGCATGATCTTCGCATTTGAATCGGGCTTTTTCATGATTCTACCAGCCTCCCTCAATCATCGATGATGTTTTAGACAAACACAATCCCTCGGCTCATAACAAGCCGAGGGGGTTTTATGTATCACTATCACTTGTTCCCTGCACGTGCAGCTTCCAGCTGATCGATAATCTGGTCAACATTGAAGCTGCCCGGCTCCTGACGCGGTGGAAAGTCCAGGAATGACTTCAGGAAGTCGGTGGTGATCACGCCCGCGGCGCTGAGGACATACATGCGCTTCGTCGCCCACAAGCCATAACCGATGGATTCGTGCATGGCTCTCTCGAAGGGGTCGGCCCGCAGGTCGACAACCGACGGCCAGCCCAAAGGAGTGTAGGGTTTCTTCCAAACGTCGAAACCGTGGGCCTCCTGAATCATGAAGTGGACTTTGAAGTCCTCGTGGCGAACGGCGGCTAGCCCACCGACATCGGTGAAGTAGAAGATCTCCTGTCGCGGCCCATCACCTTCTCCGCCGCTTTTGAAGTAGTCGAGCATGTTATAGCCGTCAATATGGACCTTGAAGGTCTTGTCTCCTGCTCGATGACCCTTCAGCAGTTTCTGCTTGATATCGGGCTCACCCGCAGCGGCCAACAGCGTCGGCAGCCAGTCCTGGTGGGATACGATGCCGTTTGCAACTTTTCCTGCAGGAATCTTTCCGGGCCATCGAACAGCACAGGGCACCCTGAAACCACCTTCCCAGGTCGTAGCCTTCTCTCCGTGGAAAGGTGTCGTACCACCATCCGGCCAGGTAAATACCTCGGCACCATT
>JALGZU010000418.1 GCA_025774735.1 candidate division LCP-89 bacterium
ATTGCTTTCGCTGTTATCGTTTCTTTTCATTTGGCTAGTGCCCAGCAGGCCAACAAAATTTCCCCGGTAGGTTTTTTAGGGCAAGGCAAGCCCTTTTTATACAAGGATCGTATTAAGGCACTCCAACAAGGTTTGAGTGAGTTTGGTTATGTTGAGGGACAGAACATTCGCTTTGAGTATCGATACGCCGAGGGGAAGGCGGATAGGCTTACCTCCCTCGCAGCCGAACTGGTGGGGTTGGAAGTCGACGTTATCATCACCACAGGGACTCCATCGACCAGTGCTGCTAAGAAGGCCAGCGAAACGATTCCCATTGTTATGCATGGCGGCAATCCTGTCGGTACCGGACTGGTGGAAAGCCTTGCGCATCCTGGGGGGAACATCACTGGGCTGACCATATACCCCGGCTCCGAGTTCTATGGCAAGCGATTGGAATTACTGAAGGAGGTCGCCCCTTCGGCCTCGCAATTCGCCGTTATCTTGAATCCGGCCAACAGCGCGCACCACCTCGCATTGAAAGAACTCCAGGCCGCTGCCACAGGGTTGAGCGTGACACTTCTTACCTTGGAGGTCAAAGGACCAGAGGATATCGACCGCGCCTTTGATCTGATGAGAAAGGAGCGCCCCGGGGCGATGCTCAACTTCGGGGACTCGATGATCAATGCCCACCGAAAACGAATCGCGGTGTTCGCGATCGAGAATCGGATACCAGCAAATTACACACACGAACGATATGTGGAAGCTGGCGGTCTGATGTCCTACGGGGTGGATATGGTTGACTTATATCGTCGCATGGGCATATACGCTGGCAAGATCCTGAAAGGTGCCAAACCGGCCGACCTTCCTGTCGAGCTGCCAATGAAGTTCGATCTGGTCATCAATCTTAAGACCGCCGAGAAGATTGGCCTCACGATTCCGCCGGGAGTTCTCATGCGGGCGACAAAGGTGATTCAGAAATGAATTAATGAGCGGGGTATTACAGAATGGAGGCAACCATGGAGAGTAAGTTATAGCGAAATGAAGGTGAAAGGTCCTTTTTCAATATTATCTTTGCTCGGATTTTTTAGTGATCGCAAAAGCCACCGCCTAATTAGGGGCTATTTTCTTGTCTCGCTTTTCTTAGTTGGCGGCGGTCTTATCACAAGTGGTCTGATAGAGATTTACTTCCTCTACTTTGATAGCCGAGAACAAATATCGCAGTTTCGGGGAGAGGTCGCAGCAGGGGCGGCCTTCAAGATCGAGCGGTTCGCTCAAGAGATCGAAAAGATGATGCGAGGGGCGACCAAAAGCCGGGAAATTGTCCTCAAGGGGATTTCGCCGGAATACGAATTTGAGCTGCGAAAACTTCTCTTGATCGCCCCTCCCGTAACCGAAGCGGTAGCGATGGACGAAACCGGGATCTCGCGCGCTCAGGTCTCCAGGTTGAGAACGATTCTACCCGGAGATTGGCGCAACCTTTTATCCACCGAATCCTTCCGACAAGTCATGCAGGGTAATTCTTATTTCAGTCCTGTTTATTTCGTCAGGGACTCTGAACCTTACATGACCATTGCAGTACCCATCGAACGTTTTGCCGGCAAAGCTATCGGCGTTCTCCAGGCACAGGTGAACCTTAAATATATTTGGGATGTGATTTCCGCCATCCAGGTTGGCAAGGCGGGCTATGCCTACTTGGTCACTCGCAACGGCGATCTCATCGCTCACCCTGACATCAGCCTGGTCTTGCAGCGGCGAAAACTTGTACATCTCAACCAAGTCAAGGAAGCGTTTTCCCACAATGAACCGATAGTGGCAAAACCAAGCGGGATGATCAGTGAGAATCTACAAGGGGAAAAAGTTTTCAGCTCCCATGCGCTCATACCAAGGCTGGATTGGGCGGTCATCATCGAACAGCCGGTCGAAGTGGCATACGAAAAGCTTTACATCTCTCTTTTCCGCACTTCAGGCTTGCTCCTACTGGGACTCGGTATGGCGTTTCTGGCCAGCCTAATCATGGCGCGAAGGGTGGTCCGCCCACTAGAAACACTCCGCCGCGGAGCTGAGCTGATCGGATCGGGCAATTTGGAACATCGCCTTGAGATCAATACGGGCGACGAGCTCGAGGTTCTGGCTGATGCATTCAACAAAATGACGACTGCGCTCCAGGAGGCCTATTCGGGCTTGGAGCAAAAGGTCGAAGAGAGGACAAGGAAACTCGTAGAGACAAACCGGAAGCTTGAAAAGGCTAGGAGAAACCTGGAGGAATGGAACCAAACACTGGAGGAGAAGGTCCAAAAACAGGTCAATGAGTTGGAGCGTGCCGGTCGGATCAAGCGGTTTCTATCACCGCAAATCGCCGAGGTTGTTCTCAATTCGGACAGCAAAGATCCTTTTCAGACACACCGGCGTGAGGTAACAGTCGTTTTCATCGATCTGCGCGGTTTCACCGATTTTTCCGATGGCCATGAGCCCGAGGAAGTGATGCAGTTCCGAAGGAACTATCAGGCGGAAATCGGCACTTTGATCTTCAAGTATGAGGGGACACTGGAGCATTTTGTCGGGGACGGCATCATGGTCTTTTTTAACGATCCGATCCCCCGGGAGGATCACACGGAGTTGGCAGTCCGCATGGCCACTGAAGTGCAGGCCCGGATCAATGAGCTCCTGCCGGAGTGGCGGAAGAAAGGCTATGATTTGGATGTAGGGATCGGTATGGCCGCAGGATTTGCCACTCTCGGGACGATAGGTTTTGAAGGGCGAATGGATTACGGCGCGATCGGCAACGTGACCATTATGGCCTCAAGACTCTCATCTGAGGCCCAGGGGGGGCAAATTCTGACCAACCGAAAAACGCTGGCCAAAATTGAAGATCTCGTCGAGGCTGAACCTTTGGGGGAAATGCAGCTGAAGGGCTTCACCCGGCCCGTTTCTACGTTTAACATTTCAAAGTTGAGATAAGATGCAGAAAACGACACCTCCGAAAACCTTT
>JALGZU010000419.1 GCA_025774735.1 candidate division LCP-89 bacterium
ACCCTTCAGATGCTGCGGAGTCATGATGATGCGGGATTGGACCTTGGTCTTGGGGACTCCCGGCATGACCCGGGCGAAGTCCATGACGAACTCGGCGGCGGTGTGTGCGATCAGAACCAGGTTGGCGTAGGTGCCTTCCCCCACGTTCTCATCTATGGAGATGTTCAACCGCTGCTGCTGTCCCGGCGCGGGCGGCTGTTCGGGCGTCTTTGGATTGGCCATGATATTCTCCTGATTTCAATGAATATTATAACTTAGCGCCAGTTTAACACTTTTTATATGAAATTGCAAGTGAAATTCTTCAAAAGCACGGATTCCACTTGCGTTTAAGGCGAAATTTCGCTATCTTTGATGCAGTCTGGAATTCGATTCTGACCAAATGGGAACGTTGACGCTACGACGTTTTATCACAATCTGCCTGCTGCTGTGCGGCTGCCTAACAGCTCGAGCCGACCATCCTGCACGGCACTGGGTCTACTTTGCAGACCGGGGCTACCACAGCGAAACGGATCTGAATGAGGCTATCGATCAAGAGACCATTCTCCTCCTGCCAACCACCCGAACCCGCCTGCTGAAAGTGAGACCGGCGGATGCGCTGCTGACAGAGAACGATCTCCCCGTATGCCCCGCTTATTTGGATGATATCGAACGGCTGACCGGTTTAAGACCTCACGCCGTCTGCCGGGCGATCAACGCGGCAAGCTATCCGCTCGATGAGGGCCAGATCGCCAAGATCAAAGCACTGCCCTTCGTGCGGGATGTACGCCCTGTGCGCGCCTACCGGTCAACGCCCGAGCTGCCCGATCCGGGGACTCCGTTCAAACAGAATTACCGTACCCCCCAGGATTCCGCTGACTACGGGCTTTCATATATGCAAAACGCCCTGGAAAACTTCCCACCTGCCCACGACGCCGGTTACACAGGTGAGGGCGTTCTGGTGGGTATGCTGGATTCGGGCTGGAACAACCTGGGGCATGTCTGCTTCGATTCACTCGAAATCGTCGCCACCTGGGATTTCGTCAACGGCGATTCCAGCGTGGCCAACGATCCGGGCCAGATGGGAGACGGATCTCACGGAACCATGACGCTGTCCTGCATCGCGGGCTACGAACCGGGCAACCTGATCGGCACAGCTTATGGCGTTTCGGTCGCTCTGGCCAAAACTGAAAATACGGAATATGAACTCCCCATCGAAGAGGACAACTGGGCGGCGGGCATCGAATGGTTGGATTCGCTGGGTTGTGTGGTTGCCAGCAGTTCCCTGTCATACCCGTCCCTGCACGATTGGGAGGAGTTGAACGGGGACAGCGCCGTGGTGACCATCGCGGCGGACAATGCCGTGGGGCGTGGAGTGGTCGTCCTCAATTCGGCTGGAAATAACGGAAATTACTCCTACCCGCAACATAAAATTGGACCGCCCGCTGACGGCGACAGCGTTCTGACCATCGGCATGGTCCAATCGGATTCCGTCCGCTACAGTTCCTCATCAATGGGACCGACCTACGACGGCCGCATCAAACCGGATCTTATGGCCCTGGGATTGGCGGTCCGGGTTGCGGAGACGACGAACCTGACAGGGTACTTATCGGGTAACGGCACCTCCTATTCGACGCCCATCACCGCCGGAGCCTGCGCGCTGCTGCTCGAGGCCGTGCCGTCCCTGACGCCCATGGAGGTACACGCTCTCTTGAAGGAGACGGCCACCCAAGCCTCTAATCCGGACACGCTGTACGGCTGGGGCATCTACAACGCCTGGCAGGCCATACAGGACGCGCTGGCTTTGCCGATTGAACCGCAAACGACTCCCGCGCCGCAGGATTATCAGCTCCTGTCGATCCATCCGAACCCTTTCAATCCGGCGACGCGCATCAGCTTTTCACTCCCGGCGGAAGGTTGGATTACCCTGGAAGCGTATGACCTCAGGGGCCGCAGGATCTCCAGGATTATGGAGGGACGTTATGCCCCGGGTCGGCATGAAACCATCTGGAACGCGCGGGAGCGAACCTCCGGCCTCTACCTGATCCGGCTGACAACGTTTCAGGGGATCAGCATGCAGAAGGCTCTGTTGCTTAAATAAAATACCTATCCTGGCAAGACGGGTGGAACAATGATCACGGAAGAAGAATTTTTCCAACGTCAACCCCTGGCCATCTTCGGAGTCTCTACGCGGGGCAAAAGCTTCGGTAACCAGGCTTACCGAGAACTCATCAATGCGGGTGTGAACGCCTACCCTATCAACCCCAAGGGCGGCTCGCTCGGGAAGTGCCAACTGTTCCCCTCGCTCGATCAATTACCCGAACCCGCCCGGGCTGCAGTGATTTTGACAAAGGGATCTGGGGCCGTCTCAGCGGTTAATGAGTGCTCCGGGAGCACCATCGAATGGGTCTGGTTACAGGGGGGATCCGATACGGAAGAAGTGCGCAACCTCTGCGACGACCTGGGCTTAAAAAGATACAGCGGCACCTGTATCTTACTGCGAAAGGGCAGGTTTCCCCACAACCTGCATCGTTTTTTTCACGATCTGTTCAAGCGCAAGAGAGGAGACGGGAACTAATGCCTAACCTGCATTCGAGGGCAAAATGACAGGTATGACTTTAAACATCGACGAGCGGAACGGCGGAGCCGTCCTCCGCATGGGTGGCCGGGTGATGTACGAGACGGATTCCCAGGCCTTTCAGCAGAAGCTCGGTGAAATTCTGAACAAGGGTAAAGAGTGGGTCGTTCTGGATCTTTCTGAAGTCGTGGCCATGTCTTCCACCGGGCTTGGCATCCTGATCGCGGCTCACCGCACTCTCTCTGACAGGGGAACCGGGTTCCGTTTGGCCCGTCTCTCTGAGAAGGTCCGTTCCATCATCGAAACCACGCGCTTGAACACCATCTTCGAGATATTCGATAACGTGGACGAAGCCGTGTCGGTTAGTCATTGAGTAACAGCATCATCCCACATCAGAGGGCTCGATGG
>JALGZU010000420.1 GCA_025774735.1 candidate division LCP-89 bacterium
GACGAGACCCTGCAAGTCCCGCAGGATGAGACCTTCAACCCGCTGACTGTGGGAGATGATGTGATCGTTCTGCCGGAGTCGAACTTAGAAGCGGCTCCCCTTGAGGCGGAACTGGAGACCGAAACGCCTCAGGAAGAGGCTGAAGCCGCCATGGAGGAAGTGCCCGGATACCGGGTTCAGCTCTTCACTTCCGATGTGGAATTTGAAGCCCGCGCCGTCGAAGAGAAAGCTTTGCTCGAATTCGATGAGAACGTCTACCTGATTTTCGATTCGCCGACCTACAAGATTCGGGTGGGGGACTGCACGTCGAGGCTGGATGCTAACACCTTGAGGAAGAAAGCCTTCGGTCTAGGTTACCGGGACGCCTGGGTGATACAGAGCCGTATCATCGTTCCCGTGACTCGATAAAGAGCGGGTTGGTGAGGCACAGCTTGTCGGTTTCCGTCGTCACTTCGAGGCGCAGATAGCCTCGCGTCTCGGTGATTTCATGCTGGATCTCAGCTTCACCTCCCCCGGGTTGGGTTTCCTCCAAAAGAATTCTCTCTTCCCCTTCCCCTTCAGCACCCCAATAGAGTTTGACCGACCTCAAAGAGCCGAATTCCGGACTGCTCAGCGCGCGGATGACCGCCCGGAGAGATCCGTCTGAACCGGGCGCCAGGCTCAGACTGGCGAAAGGACCGTCGCTGACCAGGCTCGGTGCTGTTTTCAGGGCTTCGCTTATGTTTCCTGCATTCAATTCTTTTTGCAAGCGGATCCCGGTCCTCGCCTCCCCGAAGATCTGGCGGTCGGCTTCGCGCAGCTTCAGCATGGGGAATCCCACCTGGCGGTAGCGGTTGAAATTGCCGTGAGCGTCGCTGCCGGCCAGGATCTTCCAGTGGCGTCCCTTCAGCAGCCCCTCGATCCAGGCGGCGAGACCGCGGTGAAAATCCTTCCCTCTACCGCCGTTCCACAACTGCAATCCGAAGAGTTCTCCATTGTCCAGATCGGCTTGTCCCCAGCTATCGCGCCCCAGGAGCCAGCGTTCCAGGATAGGTACTTTCATAAGCGGATGGGCTGCGATGGGCAGAACTCCTTCATCCCGGCGCTGCAGTGCCTCATCCAGGCTCAGCTCCGACTTCACCTTGAACCAGTACTCCGCCGAATCCCCCGATCCCGGTAGAAAACGCTTCTGTTGAAGCAGGAGTAGGTGAATGTTTTTACCTCTCGAATTAGCACAACTCAGTTCATAACCGGGCAGGAGAACGAACAATCCAGCGTTTTCCCCGTTCAGGCGGTCGATTTCTGTGGCACGTTCCTTAAACCGGGTCAACCGGGGATCGGACTGATTGAAGGATCCGGGAAGGTCATCGAGGTCGTAGGAATGGTCCGCGGCGGCGGCGAAGCTTAAACCCGACGCTGATCCCAGGGGCGGGTAAGCGGCCAGGGGAGCCCCGAACTCGATCTGGTCTTCCGTGTAAGCGGTGTGGGCATGCAGGTCGCCGAAAATCCAGCCGTCTTCGCGTGGCAGTGGGTATCCAGACTGGCGAATTTTGAGTGGACCGTGGGACAATCCCGGCAGGTTGTCAGTCTCGACTGTGCGGAAGCGGCCCCGTATCTGAATCCTCCAGGATGGCCGGATTTGCCATTCGCAGGGGGATTCGTCAGGGAGATCGATCCATTCGAGGTGGTGCCACCAGCGTTTCGTGACAAACTCTTGTCCGAAATTGACGTGGTGGGTGTAGTAGGTATCCCGACCTTTAATGTCGAGGTTGACACCCTGCAACCGGACCGGGAAGCGGTCGGCGTCCTTGCTAAGCAGCAGGATAGGCAGCGGCTGGCCGGGTTCCAGGCGGCGGGGGGTGTCGCAGATCAGTTCCGGCTGGCGGCGGTAGTAAAGGCTGAAAGGGAAGGCTTTGAAGCGGTAGTGGAGTTCCGGGTAGAGTCCGAGTAGAGGGATCAGGTGTGGGGACAGTTCTGGAAGCATCACGCGGCCGACTTCGCGGGAGACGATTTCTTGCTGCGGTAGTAGAGGTATTTAGCCGCCCAGGGAAGGAAGGAGGCGAAATACCGGTCGAAACGGTACGGCAGGGAAGGAGCCAGGTAACAGTTGATGGTGCAATGCCGGCAAAAATCCTCCCGGCCCTGTCTCTTCACTGCATCAGCGCGTTCCGGGCTTTTCAGAACCTCCGGGAGGTTCCCCCGGATGGGCAGGGTGGTCTGAGCGTGATGGAAGCAGGGCAGCAGCAGTTCATCCTTCGGGGAGATCACCAGGGTGGAGGAGACCGCACGGCAGCGGGGATGGCCGGGATCATTACCGCCTTCCCGCATCAGTCGGAGAATCCCGCCGTTCAGGTAGACGTAAGGTTGTCGGCATAAGCGTTCAAGTTCATCTAACTGATTGCGGGTTAAAATCCCCTCACCACCATTGACTTGGAAAGCTGGATTGACAATCAGCACCAGGCCGCGATCCCGGGCGAAGGAAGCCAGGGGAACGACGTCGCGGTAGTTATCGCGGCAGGCGGTCAGAAGCAGGTCGGGCTTCTCCCCCAGCGTCAGCGCCAATTCCACCGATTCCAAGACGCGATCATAGCAGGGGATTCCTCTGAGACGGTCGTGAGTCGCCGCCTCGGCGCCGTCCAGGGAGATATGGAACAGGTCAACCAGGCCCCGCAGCGATTCGGCGTATTGGGGATAGAGGATGGCGTTGGTGGTCACAGTGGTCCGCAAGCCGGCAACCCGGGCGGCTTTTAAGAATCCGGGTAGTTCGGGATGGAGCAGCGGTTCACCGCCGGTAAGGTCGACGATGCGAACGCCCGCACTGGGGAGCTGGGTGAGGTTTGCGTACACGCTTTCGGGATCGGCCAGAGTCCTGTCCCCGCGTTCCCAGAGGTCGCAGAACGTACAGCGAGCGTTGCAACGTAGGGTGAGATAGTAGTTACAGACCAGAGGCATGAAATATCCCCAATAACCGCAGAAGATT
>JALGZU010000060.1 GCA_025774735.1 candidate division LCP-89 bacterium
GTGCAAACATCCGGGCAGGTTGATCTGGCGGTTTACGATCTCTCAGGCCGCCAGGTTGCCGCGCTGGTCAACGGGTGGAGGGCTGCCGGTGATCATGAAGTCACCTTCGACGCGACTGGATTGGCGGCGGGGGTGTACGTCTACCGCATAAACATCGCTGAATTCGCAGCCGCAGGCAAAATGCTGCTGCTGAAATAGACTGAATCAAAACATTCGCATTAAGGGGCGGTTCGAAGGACCGTCCCTTTTTCTTTTCAGATCAGGCAATTTGGCGGATTCGACAGGGTCATCAAAAAAATAGGTGTATCTAAAAAAGAGCTTGATTTTTAGCAGAAATAGTGTTATTTTATAAAATGGTATGAATTTCACAATCTGAGGGCTTGACAGGGAGTTCTGATATGAGACGTTCGATGCAGCTGCTTGGAGTATTTCTGATGCTCGCCATACTGGTCCATCCGGTTCTGGCCGGGAAAACAACCTACACCTATGTCTTCGACCGGCCGCAGATCGTGGTCGAAAACGGTCAAACGGCGCCGCTCCAGTTACTCCTGCCGCCCGGCGAGGAGGCTCTATCCATCACCGTTCGAACCGCCGAAGCCGTGATTCTGGGTGACGGCTACCGGATCCCTCACCGCCAGAAACCCTATCCCATCTCAGAAGGACCTTCCGGAGAACCCACGCCCAGAAACGAATCGGTCTACAACAGCGACGATCCTTTCCCATCGGAACGCTGGGGGAACTTGCAAACCCAGTTCCTCTCTGGACACA
Source organism: candidate division LCP-89 bacterium (assembly GCA_025774735.1). The sequence goes on from JALGZU010000060.1 coordinate 769, forward strand.
GCATCGCCTTCGCCGCCCTCTATCCGGTCAGCTACCGGCCGGAATCGGGGCAACTGGCCTATTACCCCTGGGTTGAGATGACCGTTGAAAGTCAGCCGACCCTCAAGGCTCAAACGTCGCACGCTCAACTGCTCAAAAGAACCCGTCCCGTTAAGGAGAGGCTTGCCGGATTGGTCCAGAATCCCGAAGCCGTTTCGGTCTATGGCCCTCAGTCGCCCATGGACCCGCAGGGTTGGGATATGCTGGTAATTACGGTTGAGCAGTATGTAGATGACTACCAGGAATTCGTTGACTATAAGAACCGCAGCGGGATTTTGACCACGGTGGAGACCTTTGAGGATATCTGCACGGCCTATCCGGGTGTCGATCCGGCGGAGATGATGCGCAACTGCATCATCGACTATTACACCAACTACGGGATCACTTACGTCTTCCTCTGCGGGGATGCGGATTATGTGGCCTACCGGGGTCTCTGGAGTGGGGACGATTACCTGCCCGCCGACCTCTATTTCGCCGGTCTGGACGGCAACTGGAACGACGACGGCGACGACCGCTGGGGTGAACCTGGCGAAGACGATCTGATCGCGGAGGTGTTCGTCGGCAGAAGCTGTGCCGATGCCGACTTCAAAATCGATCACGTAATCAACAAGACTCTGATGTACCAGACACAGCCCGTCGTCTCTGAAGCGGCGACCGGGCTGACGGTCGGAGAAGATCTGGGGTGGAATTCCTGGGGCTGGGAATATCAGGAGGAGGTTCGGCTCGGATCGTCCAGCTGGGGCTACACCACGGCCGGTTTCTCCGCCAGTGTCGCCACCGATACTCTGTATGACCGTCCGGGCTACTCCTGGTCTGCTTACAACGATCTGCTCCCCATGCTGAATCTGGGGCCGAACCTGGTCAGCCACCTGGGGCACGCCAACGAGTACTACGTTATGAAGTTTAACCTCGGTATGATCAACGACTACAACTTCACCAACGATGGCGTGAACCACAACTTCTTCATCGGATATTCGCAGGGCTGTTATCCGGGCGCCTTCGAAAACAATTACCCCGATTGCATCCTGGAAGAATTCACCAACATCGCTCACGGAGCCGTAGCCTTTGTAGGAAACAGCCGCTACGGCTGGGGCGACGGTAATTCCACCAATGGCCCTTCGCAGCACTTCAACCGCCAGTTCGTGGATGCCCCCTTCGCCGAAGGCATCACCATCCTGGGAGAGATGAATCAGGATTCCAAGGAAGATAACATTTGGAAAATTCAGGGGGACAACCTGATCCGCTTTTGTTACTATGAATTGAACCTCTTCGGCGATCCCACCCTGGACGTCTGGACCGCCGAACCCGGTCAATTCTATCCCACCTACAACGGGGTGGCGATTTTAGGATCCCAGACTTTCCAGGTCAGCACCATCTCCGTTCCCGGCGCCCTGGTGACGGTTTCGATGGACGGCCAGGTTCTGGGGCAGGCCGAAGCCAATGCCTCCGGAGTTGCCGCCGTCACATTCGACCAGTTTCTCATCCAGCTCGGTACGCTGGACCTGATGATCACCGCCCACGATATGATCCCCTACATGGGCACCATCGAAGTCGTCTCTTCACCGGGCCCCTATGTGGTCTACAACTCATCCATCATCGAGGATGAAGTCACCGGCAATGGCAACGGCCAGTTGGATTACAGTGAAGCTGTCCTCATGACCATGAACGTCGATAATCTGGGCAGCGGCAACGCCGCCGGAATCAGCCTCACCATCAGCTGCGACGATCCTCTGATGACCATCACCGATTCCACCGAATTCCTGGGGAATCTGAACGCTGGATCGACCGGCACGGTCGCCGAGGCATTTGCCCTGGAAATCGGACCCGACGTCGAGGATGGTCACGCCTTCAGCTTCACCCTGACCGCCACGGACGGGGATTCGATCTGGCTGTCGCCGTTCACCATTATAGGGCACGCGCCGGTAGTGACCTACGAAGATCTCTACATCGACGATTCCGCCGGCAACAATGACAATCACCTCGATCCCGGCGAAAGCGCCGATTTCCAGGTGACACTGGCCAACGCCGGCAGCTGCGATGCCGTCGACATGACCGTCGTCATGAATTGCGATGAACCGTTGGTCTCCATTCCACAGAACACGATCACTTCTCCCGTGCTGACTGCGGGTGGTCAGGCGACGCTGGTCTTTGAGGATCTCCTGGCTGATGCCGGGGTGACCCAGGGCGATACGGTCAACTTCACCCTCGACGTCACCGCAATCGGAAGCTACTCAGTCACGCACGGCTTCTACGTCGTCGTCGGAGACATCCGTTACGCGCCCCTGGGACCGGACGCCTACGGTTACAGCGCCTACGACCTCTACGATATTCCAGATGCCCCCTCCTTCGACTGGTTCGAAATTGCGCCGTCGGCCGGTGGTTCGGGCACTGACCTGGAACTGAGTGGCTACCAGTGCGTCAGCCTGGAACTGCCCTTCACCTTCAGCTATTACGGTGTGGAATACGACAGCGTAAACGTCAGCTCGGACGGCTGGCTCTCCCTGGGTACGCCCTCCGTCTTCCCGCCCATGAACTTCGGGATCCCGCACTATACGCCCCCCAATAATCTCTTAGCCGCCTTCTGGGATGCTACCCTCGATCCTTCGGCGGGCGGCCAGGTATGCGCCTATTACGATGAAACTGCCCACCGCTTCGTGGCAGAATGGTACCAGGTGCCCCACGCCGGATCACCCTGGGCAACGGAGACCTTCCAGATCGTCCTGCCGGATCCGGCCTACTATCCCACCCTGACCGGCGACGGCGAAATCGTGGTCTATTACCACACCGTGAGCTCGCTGGTCAGCACCTGCACCGTCGGCATTGAGGACGCGGACGGACTGATCGGCCTGCAGTTCCTCTACAACGAACTCTACGACCAGACCGCCATGCCACTGGAAAATAGCTTTGCCATCAAGTACACTACAGGTTCGGAGAGCACATCCAATCCGGCCATCACCATGACACCGCTGAACCCGCCCGTGACCATCCCGGCTTCAGGCGGCAGCTTCGACTTCAACATCGCCCTCTCGAATACAGAGGCCACTCCGGTCACCTTCGACGCCTGGATTATGGTACAGTTGCCCAACGCCTCCTGGTACGGTCCGGTGCTGGGACCCGTCAATCTCACCTTGAACGGCGGCATGTCCATTGATCGCGATCGGGTTCAGGACGTTCCTGGAGCCGCCCCGGCGGGAACGTACATCTACGAAGGACGCGTGGGCATTTATCCTGACGAGGTCATAAACAGCGACAGCTTCACCTTCGAAAAACTGTCCACCGGCGACGGCTCGTTCGTGGGATCGTGGAACAACTCCGGCGAGGAGTTCTCTGACTGGCTGACGGCAACGGAGGTTGAGATTCCGTCTGAATTCAGTCTGTTTAACGCCTATCCCAATCCCTTCAATCCGGCGACGACCATCAGCTACGCTCTGCCGCAGGCGTCCCTGATCAAGCTGAACGTCTACGACCTGCAGGGGCGGTTAGTGGCGGAGCTTGTTAACGGTATGCGGCAAGCCGGTTACCACGACGTCACCTTCGAAGCCAGCAACCTTTCATCGGGTCTGTATGTCTACCGTCTCCAGACTGACAATTTCACTGCCGTGAAGAAGATGCTGCTGGTGAAATAATCGACAAATTTCAGTTAAGACCACTAAAAGAGCGATCCCGAAGTATCGGGATCGCTCTTTTTTTGACCCTATGGCAAGATAAAAATTATTTACCGAATTTAAAATAAAACTTGCATTTTAGAAATATATACTGTATATTGAAAACGATTATAGTGGAGGAGAGTTAAAATGAGAAAGCTCTTACTGTTCTCGAACATCCTTCTTCTATTCGGCGCAGCTTTCGCCGAAACCCACGTCCCTCGCGGGCCGGTCAGCGGCACCTGGACGCTCGCCGGTTCTCCCTACCTGATCGAAGGCCACATCGGCATCCGCCGCAATGAATCCCTCTTAATCGAGCCGGACGTCGAAGTGATCTTCCAGGGTCACTATAAATTCCTCGTCTATGGTCAATTGTCCGCTGTCGGAACGGAATCCGATTCGATCGTTTTTACCGCGGCAGATACGGCTGAGGGCTGGTGGGGATTGCGCTTTTATAGACAAGGCGCAGGGCTGGATAGCTCTAAGCTGGTATACTGTACAATCAGTTATGGCAAGTCTTCCTCCGATAATAACGCGGGTGAGTTTAAACACGGTGGCGCCGTTTACTGTAGCAATTCGGATAAATTATTGATCAGTCATTGTTTGATTTGGAATAACAGGACGGGGAATGTGGTGGGGTATGATGGGTATGATGGAGCTAGCGGTGGCTGGTTTGGATATCCGGGAGGTCCAGGTGAAGACGTTACAACAGGTCACGGAGGCGCCTTATACCTACGCTCTTCCTCTCCATTAATTCATAAAAACACTTTTTACTGTAACGGAACCGGGTCTGCCACAGGCGGCTCAGGCGGAGATGGTGGGTATTCTAGTGGTTCGACTAGCTCTATCGCCGGAGATGGTGGCGATGGTGGATTCGGCAAGTCTGGTTCTGGTGGGGCTATATATTGCTTAAATTCCTCTCCGACAATCTACGGTAACGTGTTTCCTAATAATGTTACTGGTAATGGAAACGGTGGCTCCGGTGGTGATGGTGGTGGTGCCTCATATGGAGGAAACGGCCAATGCCAAGGAGGCGATGGAGGAGCAGGGAATTGGGGAGAAGCCGGAACGGGTGGAGCAATCCACTTGCAAAATTCCGAAGTACATTTAGAGAACAATTTACTATACAACAACAATTGTGGAGACGGTTATGGAGGAGAAGGGGGAATTGGCGGAGATGCTTGGATTTGGGAACGGGGTAAGCTGGACGATAGGGCGGCTTATGGCGGTCCCGGCGGAGATGGCGGAGATGGTATCGGAGGAGAGGGAGCGGCTCTGTATATTGAAGATTGCGATCCGATAATGAATAGCAATACGGTCTGCTTGAATCAATGTGGACAGGGCGTTTTTGGTTATGGTGGAAGCGGCGGTTACAGCTGGTCCCAGGCTTCTTCGGGAGCGAATGGATCGGCAACTGATGGCATGGCTATAATCTACTGTTCCCCAGAAAGCTTTGTTTCTTTCACGAATTCAATCGCCTGGGATAACTTAAATGAAGCATTTTACGGGAATCCACAAGTCACCTATTCGTGCGTGCAGGGAGATTATTCGGGAGCAGGTAATATCGACGCTGATCCCTTATTCGTGAGTGGTTCTTTGGGTGACTACTACCTCTCGCAAACGGCTGCAGGTCAATCACTGCAATCCCCTTGTGTAGATGCGGGTGATCCGGATTCGAGCTTTGTTCAAGGGACTACCCGCACCGATAATCAATGGGATGGAAACATTATTGATATGGGATATCATTACCTTTACTATAGTTCCGAACCGGTATTAATTGTGGGTCCAACGAATTTAGAGTTTAACGCTTATGTCGGTGGAAGTAATCCCGAAGAGCAGATTATTCAGATAAACAATAGCTCCTTAACCTGTTTTAATTACGAAATTACAGAAAATATCGACTGGCTCACTGTAACCCCAATGAGCGGAGGTCCCGTTCCCCCCCTGGCCTTTGTAACGGTATCGGTGGATATTTCCGGCTTGTCCGCCGGAATTTACACGGATGAAATCATTCTGACTGCAAGTGGGGCACAGGGTAGTCCGTATTCAATTCCGGTTACTTTAATATACAGTGAAGCTATTCTTGCAGTAGAACCGGATAGCCTCACATTTCTCGCCGAATTGGGAATGGTTATTCCGCCTGATCAGACCTTTAGCATTATCAATATAGGGACTGGCACATTCGAATACACGATCTCTGAAAATATACCCTGGTTGACAGTCTTTCCAATGAGCGGCGGCCCCGTTCCCCCGACAGCAATAGTGACAGTTTCTGTAGATACTTCCGGACTTACTCTGGGAATCTATGAAGGAGACATTACTATTCAAGCTCCAGGAGCTTTTGGCACTCCAACAACTGTCCACGTCACGTTGAATTATGATTATCCTAATGCTATTTCAGGCTCACTATCAGGAACTCTGGCTCCTGAAGTTTACAATGTGATGGATAATATTTCAGTGCAGGTTGATGACTCTTTAATCATTCAAGGCGGCGCTGTTTTCCGATTCAAGGGTGCATACAGGTTTGATATTTACGGCTTCCTTCACGCTGCCGGTACAAGTCAGGACTCTATCTCGTTTTTACCAGATACTAATGTAACAAATTGGAAAGGGATCCGCTTCCAAGGTTCCGGATCCGACTCATCAAAAATGGAATACTGCAATATTGCTGGAAGTGATTCCAGTGGTATATCTTGCATTAATGCCAGTCCACTCTTCAATAACTGCAATATCCGCGAGAATTCGATCCAAGGGAACGGAGGCGGATTTAACATTTATAATTCTAATGCGGTCTTGACGAACTGTTCCATTAGCGAGAATTCTGCTTATGGCTCTTTTACTAACGGTGGTGGGATATTTTGTAATTCATCCAACGCAACCATTGACAACTGCACTATTATTAACAATTTCGTGGATTACGGTGGTGGTGGAATTTCTTGTCATTTTTCCAGTCCGATTATAGTTAACTGCACCATCAAAGATAATTCAGCAGGTTATTATGGCGGCGATGGCTATGGCGGTGGAATCAAAAGCTTTGAATCTGAGCCAATAATTGAAAACTGCGAAATAAGTGGAAACTTATCAGAATATCGTGGTGGTGGGATTGAATGCGATTATTCAGCTTCGATTATTAAGCGTTGTACTATAAATGCAAATACTTCGACCGCAGATAAGGGTGGCGGTATTTCACTTGAACATTCTTATGAGATAATCCAAAACTGCACTATTAGCGATAATTCAGGTGGCGGTATTTGTGGCGGGGGAACTAGTACATGTCATCCAATCATTCTAAATAGCATCATAGAAGGGAATGACTCTTATGGAATTCGTTTTGAAGATTTTTTCCCATCTTATGTTGAAGTCACTTATGGAGATTTCTTCGAAAATACGGGCGGAAATTTCTCGAATTTAGTCCCAGCCGGCTTGGGCGTCATCACCACCACCAACGCCAACGGCGACTCCTGTGATATGTTTTACAACATCTATCTCGATCCGCAATTTGTCTATCCCGATACCGGAAACTACAACCTGCAATCCACGTCTCCCTGCATCGACGCCGGAGATCCCAACAGCCCCTTCGATCCCGACAGCACCGTCGCCGATATCGGAGCCTTCTATTTCCATCAGTGGGATATTGCCGGATATCTGCACGAAACCATCAGGATACCGGATAGTTATGCCCTCCAACCCGCCTACCCCAACCCCTTCAACCCAGCCACGACCATCAGTTACGCTCTACCGCAGGCGTCCCTCGTTCAGCTGAACGTCTACGACCTGCAAGGCAGGCTGGTAGCGGAATTGGTCAACGGCATCAGGCAGCCCGGTTACCACCAGGTCACCTTCGAGGCACAAAACCTGGCCTCCGGGCTCTACATCTACAGAATCCAGGCGGACAATTTCACCGCCGTGAAGAAGATGCTGCTGGTGAAATAGTCAGCTGCATCACGGTTCAGAAATCTGTAAGAACGATCCCGGCGTTTCGGGATCGTTCTTATTTACATAAAATATTTGCCATGCAAAAATTTACCTGTTGACTTCTACGAAAGATTTTGTTACATTATAAGGGTAGCTTCGATCCTTTTATCTAATCTGAGGATAAAATGAAGACATTGCACTGGCTGTTGACCCTGATCTGCATCCTGACGCTGACGGCGATGGTTTTCGCTGAAGAGGTGGGAATCTATAAGGTTTCAACCGAAGCGCGAGACCTCCTCGTCGAGATGAAGTCCACCGTGCGCCACGGTCAGACCGATGGGTGGTACACGGCTGAATTGTCACCATCCGAGGTGAACAATCTCATCCGGAGCGGCTTTGCCGTCGAACTGCTCTACGAAAGCGCCGCGGCGGAAGCCCACGCCCGTCGCCTGATCGACGGCACGGACGAATTCCACTCCTACGACCAGATCCGCGACGGTTTCTACGCCCTGGCGGCTGCCTACCCCGGCTTCACCGTCCTGGAACATTTGGGCTATTCCGTCCAGAACCGCGAACTCTTCGCTTTGAAAATCACCGCCAATCCGCTGATTGAAGAGAACGAACCAGAAATCGTCTTCTGGGGTTGCATCCACGGTAACGAATACGCCGCCGCCGAAGTGCCTTACCTCTACGCCATCTACCTGTGCGAAAACTACGGTGTCGATCCCGACATCACTGAATGGATCGACAACAACGAAATCTGGTGCATCCCCGTGATCAACCCGGACGGACGTGTCAACGGATCGCGCAACAACGCCAATGGGATTGACCTGAATCGCGACCTCGGTTACCAGTGGGACGGCTGGGGCAGCAGCTGGTTTCCCTTCTCCCAGGTCGAAACGAGGGCCGTACGCGAATTCTGCATGGACAACAACGTCACCCTTTCCACGACCCATCACTGTTCCGGTGACGTGCTCTTTTACCAGTACGGCTATTCACCGCAAGATGCCCCCGATGATAACCTGATCGTTCGGGTGGGGGAGAGGTACGCCAGCGCCGCCTCCTATGCGCTGATCAACTCCTGGGAAGATTACGAAACCCACGGCGAAGTTCTTGATTATGTTTACGGCAGCCACGGGGCGCTCTGCTACACCGTCGAAATCAGCAATTCGTCGTCGCAAATGCAGTACACTTATGAAAGAAACCAGGCGGGCATGAACGCAATTTGTGGACTGGCCGGCGAAGGCATCCACGGGACCGTGACCGATGCTCAGACCAGCGAACCGCTGCGGGCGGCCGTCTGGATCGACGGCAATTCGATCCCCTCCTACACCGATCCGACCGTCGGTGACCTGCACCGGCTGCTGCTGCCCGGCACCTACGACCTGACAGTCTGGGCTAACGGCTATCTCCCCCAGACGATTGAAAACGTAGCGGTTGCCTACGGGATCCCGGGCCAATTCGAGGCGCAGCTTGAACCGGGCGGTGGCGAATACGCCTTCGCGGTCACCTCCGTCAACCAGGAAGATCCCGACAACGACTATCAGAACGCCACCACCCCCGCCTGGGCGCTGGGTGAACCGGATAACTTTCCCTGCTCCATCGGTGCCAACGGCTTCATCGTCCTCGATATGGGCGAGGGTCACGAAATCGCCGATGGCCCCGGCGACGACTTCACTATCACCGAATGGGATCACCCCCGCGATCCCGGCCCGGAATCCTACCGGGTCTACGCCGGTGACGCCTATGTCCAGGACGTGCTCATCGGCCAGGCTACCGGCACGGCCTCGTTCGACCTGAACGGTTCGGGCGTGACCTCCACCCGCTACCTGAAAATCCTCGACGCCTCCGGCTCCAGCCCCAGTTTCCCCCTGGCCGGGATGGATCTGGACGCCGCCACCATCCTGAACAGCACGGTGTTCGACGCCGGATTCCCCCTGGCTGAAATATCCATACCCACAGGGATCGAATTGTCTGCCTATCCCAATCCCTTCAATCCAGTCACAACCTTCAGCTTCACTCTTCCCAAAGCGCAGGAAGTCTCACTAACTGTCTATGACGTCAGGGGACGGCAAGTCGCCGAACTGGTAAGCGGCTGGTGGGATGAGGGGGAGCACAAGGTGACGTTTGACGGATCGAATCAGGCTTCGGGGATATATGTGTATCGCTTAGAAGCGGGTGGATATACAAACAGCGGCAAGATGGTGCTGATGAAATAATAAACTTACGCGCGACTTTCACACCGTCCTTTTCGGTATTTCGTGGAGGATACAATGTTAAGGATTATTTTGGTTATTTTGACTGGGGGATTGTTGCTGCCCCCATTAGTTTTCGCTCAGCCTGATTCCCTCTGGACATGCGCCCTTGGTGGAAGCGCTGATGATAAAGGTGCCAGTGTTCAGCAGTCCAGCGATGGTGGCTACATCGTTGCCGGAACAACTTCGTCCTTCGGTTACGGATCCTGGGACGTTTACCTCGTCAAAACGGACGGATCGGGCAACCAGGTCTGGTCGCAGACCTTCGGGGGACCCGGTCATGATTTTGGTCACGATGTGCAGATAACTTCTGATGGCGGGTACATCGTTGTGGGACAAACTTATTCATTCACCGCGGGAGGGTATGATGTTTACCTGATCAAAACGGACGGATCTGGAAACCAAATTTGGTCGCGCATTTTCGGGGGAAGCCATGATGATTGGGGGATGTGCGTTCGCCAAACCACCGATGGAGGTTTCATAATCACAGGAACCACAGGCTCTTTTGGTTCTGGAGGATTGGATGTTTACCTGATTAAAGCCGACGATTCGGGCAATCAAATCTGGTCGCAGACATTCGGGGGAAGCCTTGATGATTGGGGGATGAGCGTCCGACAGACCACCGATGGTGGCTACATCATCGCAGGAACGACTTTCTCTTATGGCGCGGGTATTAATGACGTTTACCTGATCAAGACGGACGAATTGGGCAACCAGATCTGGTCGCAGACCTATGGAGGAAGCGACTATGATGGAGGCAGTTGTGTACAGCAGACCGGTGACGGCGGCTTCATCGTCGCAGGATCCTCTGACTCCTACGGTGCCGGATCGTGGGACGTCTATCTGATCAAGACGAACGAATCGGGTGACCCACTCTGGTCGCAGACATTTGGGGGAGCCAGTGATGATTATGGTCGCGATGTGCAGATAACCTCCGATGCCGGTTACACTATTGCCGGGACAACTGAGTCTTATGGTGCTGGCGACGGAGATGTTTACCTCATCAAGATAGATGAATCTGGCAACGAGGTTTGGTCGATGACTTTGGGGGGCATTGGTATTGATGGCGGCTTTAGTATCCGGCACACCGATGATAGCGGCTACATCATCGCGGGGACGACCAACTCTTATGGAGCCGGTGGAGATGATGTCTACCTGATACGTCTGGCCGACGATATTACACCGGTC
>JALGZU010000421.1 GCA_025774735.1 candidate division LCP-89 bacterium
GAGCGTCTGCATAAAAAGATTGACTTTTCAACAATTATGTTGTAACTTTTAAGGTTGAGACTCGTTCTAATAGAGAGCCGGCTCAGTCTTGGTAGCAGACGTTCGCCCAATTTCCCTGGCACTGATGGCTCGCTCTGCTGGCAGCCTTCCGCGCTAGGGTCGATTGAAACTGTTGACCCGACCATACCGACACCACGCTTCCGGAAAACTGCTGGATCCAAGCGAAGAATCCTGATAATCACGCCAACATCTTCGTCCATGATGCGTTTATTAAATAAGGGGGGAGAAATCGGCTGGATTTGATAGTATCAGTTATGAACTGGTAAGTACAGCTATCAAAAATAGTCGGATTTCATTTTTAGGGAAACATCATGATGAGAGAAAGCACCAAAATTCAACTGAAGCGCCTGACCGGCTTATCGATACTCGCCGTGACCTTTACGGTTCTGGGGATCCTGTTTGCTTCGCGCATGCATTGGACCGAAAGTTCTATAGCCGGCGACGACGAAATTCTGCCCCAGACTCTGGAGGCGAGGGGCATCCTGACGCCCGAAGGCGTGAGTCCCTTCGTGGCGGTGGCGCAAAAAGTTATGCCTGCCGTGGTCAACATTACGGCGAAGAAGGAGGATACAAGGCGGCAGCGTTCGCGCGAATTCTTCGATTGGGGTCCTTTCCGGGATCTCTTTCCGGAATCCCATCCCGACATTCCCCGGGGGATTACTTCGGGGGGATCGGGGATCATCATCGACCACGATGGGTACATCCTGACCAACAATCACGTCGTCGAGGGCGCCACCGATATCGAGGTCAAGGACGCCAACGGCCATGAGTACAGGGCCGAGATCATCGGCACGGATCCCGAATCGGACGTTGCCCTGATCCGGGTCAAGAACACGAAGTTCTCAGCCGACCAGGTGGCCGAGCTGGGAGATTCCGAGACCATCAAGGTCGGGGATTGGGCGATCGCCATAGGTAATCCCTTCGGTTTGGACCAGACGGTGACGGTGGGAGTGATTTCCGCCAAAGGCCGTTCGAACCTGTTCATCAGCGGCGGCGGCCCATCTTATCAGAATTTCATCCAGACAGACGCCTCCATCAATTTCGGCAATTCCGGCGGGCCGTTGACCAACATTCACGGTCAGGTGATCGGGGTGAATACGGCCATTAATACGCAGGGGCAGGGCATCGGTTTCGCCATTCCCATCAATCTGGTCAAAAACATCACTGAACAACTGCGCACGGATGGTCAGGTGACGCGCGGTTATCTGGGTATGCTTCCCCGGGAATTGGACGACGCCACGCGCGAAGCTTTGAAACTCGATCGCGACGTCAAGGGCGTCTTCGTGGACAGCGTTGAGGACGATACCCCGGCTGAGGAAGGGGGTCTTGAAGCCGGCGACGTTATCACCCTCGTCGATGGGAAATCCGTGGCGGATGCTTCTACTTTCCGCCTGATGATCGCCGCGAGGCGGCCGGGAACCCAGGTTGAATTAACGGTCCTACGCAACGGGAAAGAGAAGCGGCTCAAGTTTGCCCTGGGTAACCGAGCTGACTATAACCTCGTCGCAGGAAACCCCCAGGTCGAAGAAAATGTCTGGTTGGGATTACATGTCGAAGGGTTGAATTCCCCCCAGGCATTGCAGTGGGATATCGAAGCTGAAGATGGAGTCCTCATAGTCAACGTCGACTTTGACAGCCCTGCCGAGGGGAAGATTCAATCCCAGGACGTCATTATCGAGATTAACCGCAAGGCGGTTGAAAATATGGAGAGTTACCGTAAAATTATCGCGGAATTGGGCGATAATAAAGATGCGGTACTCTTCCGGGTTATCCGGAACGGCCGCAAGACATATGAAGCGGTCAAACCTTAGGAACTTCCGACCAGGTGCCGAGTTTGAGCACGATAACGTTGGTTTAAGCGACTGATTATTGCCGCATGACAAAGATCTCGAAGAAAGTCAACATTCGAGCGAATCAATCGCTCGAGAAGTACCTGCAGGAAATTGGCGAGGTGGAACTCCTCGACCCGGAAGAGGAGATTGAGCTGGCGCGCCGTATCAAAGAAGGGGATATGGAGTCGCTGGACAAGTTGACGAAAGCCAATCTCCGTTTCGTCGTCAGCGTCGCCAAGCAGTATCAGAATCAGGGTCTTTCTCTGGGCGACCTGATCAACGAAGGCAACCTGGGCCTGATCAAGGCGGCGAAGCGCTTCGACGAGACGCGCGGATTCAAGTTCATCAGTTACGCGGTCTGGTGGATCCGCCAATCGATCCTGCAGGCTCTGGCGGAACAATCCCGCGTGGTGCGTCTGCCGTTGAACCGGGTAGGCGCCCTGAACAAGATCGGCAAAGCGTTCAGCAATCTCGAGCAGGAATTCGAGCGTGAACCCTCACCCGAGGAGATCGCCGAGCAGTTGGACATGACGACCTTCGAGGTGACGGATACTTTGAAGATGTCCGGCCGGCATCTCTCCATGGACGCCCCCTTCAATCAGGGTGAGGACAACCGCCTCCTGGACATTCTCCACAATGACCGCTCCCCCTCTCCGGATCACACTCTGATGGAAGAATCATTGCGGAAAGAAGTGGAGCGAGCCCTGCAGACGCTCTCCCGCCGGGAGGCCGAGGTGGTGCGGTTATACTTTGGCTTGAACCGGGAGCATCCGCTGACGCTGGAAGAGATCGGGGAGAAGTTCAACTTGACGCGCGAACGGGTACGCCAGATCAAGGAGAAAGCTATCCGACGCCTGAGGCACACCAGCCGCTCCAAATCTCTGCGGTCTTACCTTGGATAAATCCTCTAGTATAGGCTTTGAAAATTCCACGACAACGGCCCCGCGCCGTTGTCGTTTTTTTATCTCCCCGGGGGAAGGTAATTCGGCGAAGTGTTGGAATACAACATTCAGTAAGTCCAAGCTCACTGACCAAATTTTCACTTGACAAAGACTATTTTCTTT
>JALGZU010000422.1 GCA_025774735.1 candidate division LCP-89 bacterium
CGGAAGTAGGTTCATCAACAATGAGTAGTTGGGGATCATTGAGCAGGGCCTGGGCGATACCCACTCGCTGTCGCATCCCTCCAGAGTAACTGCCTAAGGGCCGTTTCCGCACATCGAACAAGTTTACTATCTGGAGCAATTCCCGGATGCGCCGGCGGGAGGTTCGGCCATTCAGTCCTTTGAGCGCAGCGATGTATGCCAAAAACTCGACGGCATTCAAATTTGGGTAGATGCCAAAATACTGCGGCAGGTACCCTAACACGGCCCGTAATTCGTTGGGAAATAGGGCGATATTATTGCCATTCCAGGTAATTTTTCCCGCTGTGGGTCTGGTGACGGTTGCTAGGATGTTCATGAGCGTCGTTTTACCTGCTCCGTTCGGCCCCAAAAGTCCCAAAATGCCGGGCTTCAGCTTAAGACTAAAACTGCGGAGTCCCCATACATGGTTTCTGTACTGTTTGCTTACACCGTCAATCACAAGTTTCATGAGGGTTTTCCCTTTGAAAAATTCAACAATTCTATTGGCAGAAAACGTTGATCAGGGCTAGGGATGTCATATGGGCGTTGTCTTCCTTACCTACTCCCGATCATCGTTCCAAAACTCATGTGGTAGCCCCCGGTTATTAATGCCATTTTCACTGACGACGAATAGCCTCCATTTGGGGGTTACACATCTCCTCTGATGCCTCGGTTTTTTCGGTTCGAATAAACAGGTACGACTGCCTCATTGAATACACAAGTATCGGGATACTTGCCAGCAGGAAGACGGCTCGCTGCTCTGCAACCGTACGCTCCCGGCCTACCGTACGCATCAGGATCCCCAAGGCCGCGGATGAAGGAATCGTAAGAATGACATGTGCCAAGAAACTCGCGGGAAGGTACACAATACGTTTCCAGAGGCGCCATCCTGTTCGTTGAGTGATCATACAGATGATGACAATCAGAAAGAAGGTGGCGGCAATGACCCAGACTCCATCACCCTCTCCGAGTCCGAGAAGTTTCTGAATCTGGGATGAGAATACTGAGATCACCCAATAGACGGAAACAGCAGTCCATATGGGGATCTGCCTCCAGTTGCTGTCTTCGTTCATTGAACCGAGGGCCGATCGGTGTAGTGGTTCAGCGAGTTTTGGCATCCGCCACGTTCCCCCATAATTCCTCGTCTCTCAATCAATTGTCCTTCAGCGCGGCATGATTTCCCCTCGATTCTATTTTCGGAGGTCTCCATGCCGGGCAGGCCATTAATCGAATTGGCCTTTCCCCGGAGCTGGGCAAGCAGGGTTCGCTCGGCTGTCCTCCAAGCCATTTCCCTGGCTACCTTCAACCGATTGCGACGACGAGATGAAGCCGGATTCATGGATTTCATACTCGTTGGTCTACTTCACCCGGTCTTTGATTCATTACTCGAATTCCTCCAACCATTTCGTGACAATTTCCTCGATATATGTCGTTTTGGAAAGGATCATTTCCAATTCGGACTGGTAAAGGAGAGCTTGATCCCGCAGCCGCCACGCACGTTCCTTCGTTTGCTCAATATAAGCTTCTTGTCTCCTTCGCTCTTCTCGAAGCTCTTGATTCTGGGCGTCAAACTCTTCTGGATCCAATGTCGCTGCGAGAGAATGTAACTCTCTTTCTCTTTCTTCCAGGTTCTCGAGGTCCGCAAATCTAACCTTCTCAGTTTTTTCCGCCGAATTGGCCGCTTCTTTCGCGGTTTCAGCTGCTTTTCTCAGCCGCCCGATTCGCTCCCAATGAACTTGGTGAATCTGGGCAGCAACCTCCACCTTTTTCATTCTCAGCTCGGCTTCACGGGGCTTGAGATTCCATTCGAGAGCGTCGGCGATTCGGCGAAGGTTAGTGTTAACTTCCTGTAGGGTTCTTTCACCTTCCTCGGGATCTACCGAAGGCTGTGCGGTGACTAGAGAGGAAAGGAATGGGATGAGCAGGAAAAAAACCTCAAATGCACCAGTTTCATTCTTACACCTCCAAGTCCATCTGTTCGCAAACACTGGATTTCCATATCCTGGTTGTGTTTCAAGGGTCTTTCGCCATAAACCAGAAAAAGCCCGGGTCAATTTTTGTTTTTCTAAAAAAATCAACCCTCCGCCGCGATCCAGCGCATTTTTGCACTCCCCACTTTCCCATAGGTTCTTGTTTCTCAATCGATTATCCTAATGCCCGGCACGATTCCCATAGATGTTTATTTCGGAGGTCTCCGTTCCAGAAAAGCCATTCTCTCGAGTGGATCGGCGATAATTACGGCTGCGCGAGGAAGACACTTTCAGGCTGTTCCAACCCGTTAGACCACTTCACCATTTTTTTCGCAAGACGATCCCCGCAATCCAGTCACTCACTCTATCGAGGACATCGGAAGAAATGTCATGATCGATGGTGAAATACTCATCCGGGTAGCCCGTCTTGCAGCGCTGAAACAGGTGATTGTGGCCGGCAAGCGTCTCAACGGTGAAGTCACTGTTTCCGGCCGCCTCGAGCAATCTCATCATGGCCGCCATGTTTTCCTTGGCGGACACATGCTTGTCCTTTTCCGCGAAAAGCGCGAGGACGGGGCAGGTCAACCTGGAGAGACAAGTCTCGGGTGCGCTCTCAAACGTTTCCTGGAGGCACCCCGACGACAGGAAGCCGATAAACTGCTCCGCGGTGACATCGGCGCCACCCAGAACCATGTTCGTTTTTTCGTTGATGACATGAGGGGCCACGGATTCTGCGAGCTGCATGGCCGCATCTTGGTCCTCCGGGGTGGGCGATTTCGAGCTAACCAGATCGAAGAGGCGGTCAAGAAGCCCTTTGAAGTCGGATACGCCCAGATCATTGGAAGGACTTGCCTGTGCGAACATTGCAAATGAAAGGCTGAGGTTCTCCCGGCCGGAGACCGCCGGTCCCGCCAGCAGGACGACGAACGCCACGTCATCGGAAGTCGAGGCTACCATCGGT
>JALGZU010000423.1 GCA_025774735.1 candidate division LCP-89 bacterium
ACCCGTGTAAAGAAGGGCTGGGAGATCGTCCTCAGAAACGTCAAGCGCATCCGGAGCATGGTTCTCGACATCCTCTATTATGCCAAAGACCGGGAACCCAACTGGGAAGAGCTCTCCGGTGCGCCGGTTCTGGAAGAGGTCTGCGGCGTCATAGATCCCAAAGCCACGGATCTGGGAGTAACGATAGAGAAAGTTATCGATCCAAAAGCGGGTACTTTTGAGGCGGATGCAAAGGCCATCCGCACACTGTTGGTCAACTTAACCGAGAATTCGCTGGATGCCTGCAGACTGGATCAGAAAAAGGCCGAACACCGGGTCAAGTTGAGCCTGATGGGCGACATCGATCACATCCGCTTCGAAATAGAAGATAACGGCATCGGGATGGACCAGGAGACTCGCGAGAAAGCATTCAGTCTCTTTTTTTCTTCGAAAGGGACGGAGGGAACCGGGCTGGGTCTGTTCATCTCGAACAAAATCGCCCAGGCGCACGGTGGATCGATTACGCTGGAATCCCGTGAGAACGAGGGAACCCGGTTCATCGTCTCACTGCCCCGGAACCGTCCCATTGACCACGCGAACGGCGCCTTGAGTAAACCAGAAGCGCCGGATATCAACAGCAGTTGATTCCGATCCGTAGGAGCAACTCTCGCAAGTTTACCGGGATTACATCATGGTCAACGAGAAGATTACCGTACTGATCATCGATGACGAGCCGGATACCTGTATTTACTTCTCTTCTGTGCTTGAAGATCACGGTTTCAATTCCGTAATCGCCTACGACGCAGAGGAGGGTTTAACCAAGCTCAAAGCTTCGAAGCCCGATCTTATCACCCTGGATATCGCCATGCCGGAGAAATCGGGAGTGAAGCTGTACCGTGAAATAAAGCTGGATGAAACCTGGAAGAACATCCCGGTTATTTTTATCACCGGCACATCAGATGACTACCGTGATCTCGTCTCCAGCGGCAACCCGGTTCCCCCGCCGGAAGGATATCTTTCTAAACCGATCGACACCGAGGAATTTCTGGCGCTGGTAAAGACGCTGACGACAAAAAGTTAAATAAATAAAAAAACTGTTCCATCTGCACGATAGATTTATTATATTATATAGGCCGACTGAGGCCTATAAGCGTCTCATACAGGCAAATAATCACTTTCCCGAACTCAAAAAGGAGAGGAAAATCAATGATCGCGTGCCTTTGAGCAGATGACGGTGCCCGCAGATCGCGGGCGCTCCACAGCGGCGCGGTGAGAGTGAGCGGAAGGAGGAGCCTATGTAGCTAATTCAGAGCTTCCTCCGCAGTTCCCCGCTTTTAACCGCGCCGCCACAACCGGTATACTACACTTTTTACCCAACTGCATTCCAACCACAAATTCAAACGGAGGAAGTATGGAGCGGTTAGACATTTCTCTCAAAGACGTTAACGTAGTTTATGACGGCCCTGAAGGTGTGCTCTGGGAACTAATCATGGGCGAACAGATCCACGTCGGTGGATTCAAGACGTCGATGGAACTGGCCCAGAAGGCGGGTATTCAGCGAGGCTGGAAAGGCCTCGACCTCTGCAGTGCCCTGGGTGCCGGTTGCCGATTTTTAACTAAGAACTTCGGCGTCACCATGTGCGGCCTGGACGGCACTCAGACCATGCACCAGAAAGCGCAGGAGCGCGCTCAGGCGGAAGGAGTTGCCGACAAGATCGAATTTCGACTCGGTGACGTAACAGAAATCCCCTGGCCCGACGACACTTTCGATTTTGTCTGGGGGGAGGACGCCTGGTGTTACGTGAATGACAAGGACAGGCTCGTCTCCGAAGCCGCAAGAGTCTTGAAACCCGGCGGCGTGCTCGCCTTTACCGATTGGATCGAGGGACCGGCAGGGCTTTCCGACGAAGAGGCCAGGCGCATCAACTCCTTCATGAAATTCCCCTACATGGAAAATCTCGAAAACTATAAAGCCCTCTTGCAGAAAACCGGCTTGACGCTGGTTTCAGCGGAGGATCTGACGCCTGAGTTCGCATCATACGTAGATTTTTATATTAAAATGCTCACTGACCAGTTGACCTACGACGCCCTGAAAATCATCGGGGACGACCTGGAGCTATTCCAGGCCATGGGAGGCGAGATGGCCTTCATGGGCGAGAAGGCTGACGAAGGCAAGATGGGCCGAGGTCGGTTTATCGCCAAGAAATAGGAGAACCACGTTAGACTTACTTACAGGGGGAGGGTGGTTGAGACCCTCCCTCTTCGCCCTTTTCTTCTGGGGTTTGTGGGGCTTCCTGACCAAACTGGGTGCCGAGAAAGTCCCCTGGCAGACCATGATGATCTTCTTCGCTGTCTGCACACTGGCAGGGGGTTTAGCCACGGGTCCCATCAAGATGAAAATGGATGCCTGGCATCTGATCGGTTTAGGAGCAGGGATTGCTGGCGCTCTGGGATTCGTCTACTTCTTCCTGGCAATTTCCCGAGGACAGGCTTCCACGGTCATCCCCGTCACATCGCTTTACGTGGCCGTGGCGTCCATCCTGGCATTTATCCTGTTATCGGAACCGTTGACCCTCAAAAAAGCTCTGGGGATCTTAAGCGCGGTGGTCGCCGTGGTGCTGCTGGCAGGATGAGTATCCCGGATTTCCGATCAGGCTTTAACTTAAAACTCAGGTTGTGAAGCATGGACGAATTTTACAGACAAATTGCTGACGCGGTCGTGGCCATGCAGGCGGAGGAGGTCAGGCGATTGGCTGAACAGGTCATCGAAAAAGGGCTGCCTCCAGAAGTGGCGATTGAAAAAGGACTGGCGGCGGGTATGAACCGGGTCGGCGAACTGTTCGCCTGCAAGGAGTATTTCGTCCCCGAAGTCCTGGTCTGTTCCCGGGCGATGTACGCAGGCTTCGACCTCCTCAGAGACAAGGTCGTGGAAGGCAAGATCGGCAGTAAGGGGACCATCGTGATCGGCG
>JALGZU010000061.1 GCA_025774735.1 candidate division LCP-89 bacterium
CAATGCCGATCTCATTCTGCGGTCGGTGGCTATTTACCAGGACAATCGAATCTCCCCCAAGGAGACTCGCAAAGAAGAATTTGTATTGGATCTACCGCCTGATGCTAAAGAAATACATATTGAGGCAGAGTTGAAGTACGAATTCGAGACCCCGGTGATGTACACTCAGAAAATGGAGGTCGAAATGGCTAAGGACACTGAAGTATTGAGAATCCGCTGATTTCCCCTGCACCTATCCAAACGCTTCCAATCTGCATCTCATTTCTCGTTAATCCTCCTACTCCGCACGCAGCAATCCTTAACATATTTGGAATTTTTGCGTATATTATTAAGATAACTGAATAGGACAGACACCAATTTTTGCGTATATTATTAAGATAACTGAATAGGACAGACACCTGAGTGATCCTGAAGAATCTTCGCGAGGACACAAAAGCGTGCACAGCTTGCAGCTAAAAGTGACTCTGGGAGTGTTACTGGCATTAGCGTTAGCCCTGGGTTCCGCCTCCTATCTGCACATGCGCCTGCTCGAAAAGCGCCGGTTGAAGACAATCGAGGCTGAGACGGCCGTTTTGGGCAGTTCGCTGGAGGGAGCATTAGATCTGGCCATGCTGGGCAGACGCTTTGAAGAACTCCAGCACACGCTTCAACGCGTAGTTCAGAATCCCGAAGTGGAGAAAGTTTTCATTCTGAACAATCGGTGGGAAGTAAAACTCTCTTCGGATTCCTCGATATTGGGACAGAAATTTGAACCCGGCGCGGTACGATTTACTGACTGGCACACTGAGGATCGGTTGGAACCGTCTCCGGCCGCTGCTGCTTTTAAGCGAGACGAACGCAGCTTCTGGAGTGCGAGGCCGATTTACAACCGGCCGCAATGTCAGCAATGCCACAGCCCGGAAGATGAGGTCAACGGCATCCTGGTGATGGAACGATCCCTTGAAGGATTCATCGAAGAAATCAACCAGGAAAAAAGGGAACTGGCAAAACTATCCGGGGGCGGATTTGCCGCCGCTGCATTGATCCTGATTCCTACGCTGAATATTTTAGTCGTTTCCCGTCTCCGCCGCCTTTCTCGCAGAGCTTCACGCATCAAGGCTGATGATCTGGATCACCCGCTGACAGTGAACGGCCAGGACGAGGTCTCCACCTTGGGGCATTCGTTGGAAGAGATGCGCATCCGTCTTCGTACTTCCCTCCGGGAGGTCCAGGCAGGTAAGGAATACCTCGAAAACCTGATGGATGCTCTGCACGAAGGGATGATCGTGGTGGACCATGATTTTCGGGTAAAACAAGTCAATCGTGCCTGGAGCGAAATCAGCGGAAAGACGGCTGAGGAAATTCTGGGGAAACCGTGCTCACAGTTATGTTCGACGAACTCGAAAATTCCTCACGATTGTCCGGCCCGAGCGTGCTTAAAAAGTGGACAGGAAGGTTGGGCCCTGCACACCATCACAGATGCCGATGGGAAAGTCCGACATTTAGAAGTACATTGCTCTCCCCTGCGAAATGAAGACGGTGAGATCGTCGAAGTGATAGAAGTAACGAGAGATATTTCCAGGAGAAAACAACTGGAATCACAACTTCTGCATGCGGAGAGACTCTCATCAGTGGGAAGATTGGCAGCAGGGGTTGCTCACGAGATAAACAATCCCATGGCTTCCGTTGTGACCAGTGCTGAGGGATTGCAGCGGCGTTATAAGGAGACGCAGAATGGCCAACCTCCGCCCTCACAAACAGAAATAGACGAGTATCTGGAAACGATCCGCAATGCAGGCAGGCGCTGCAGGGAAGTCACATCGAAGCTGCTCAACTTCGCCCGCAAAGATCCTGCCTATGGGGATCTCATCGATTTTAACGGCTTGGCTTTAGACGCTTTAACTCTGGTTCGCCGAAGCGTCAGCGACGGCTGCTGCATCCATATGGAACTCGACCCGGATCTGCCCATGATCATGGGTGCGTCGGGTGAATTGACTCAGCTTATCTTTAACCTTCTATTGAACGCCGCGGATGCCGTCGGAGAAAAAGGCGAGATTTGGGTAATTACCGCTGGAGAGGAGAGAGGCATCAGACTCAAGATCCGCGATACCGGCACGGGTATCCCTGAATCCGCACTGCCACATATCTTCGACCCATTTTTTACCACCAAACCGCCCGGGGCCGGATCGGGTCTGGGCTTATTCATCTGTAGAGGTACTGTGGACAAACACCATGGCGACATAAGGCTGGACAACCGAGCTGAAGGAGGGGCTGAGGTTACGGTATATCTCCCCTTAGAATCATTCTCTAATGTAACCTCGAATGGTGAAGATACACCAGAGGAGGGTAACTCTTGAATTTGGAAACAAAAGCCCAGATTTCTGCGTCAGAGGCGGCGACTATCTGGATAGTGGACGACGATTCGGACTTCAACCGGGTGATTTCAAAAGAGTTGAAGCGAATGGGATTTCGCGTGAAGAGTTTCAGCACGGGCGATCACATAGAGAAGCGTCTTGAAGAAGAAAAATGCGACCTCCTCCTCCTGGATTTGTTGATGCCGGGGAGGTCCGGCCAGGAGGTGTTGATTGAAATCAAAAAGGTTGCTCCGGAAGTAATGGTTGTCGTGCTAACCGGCCATGGTACTCTGGAAAACGCCGTGGCTGCCATGAGGGCTGGAGCCTATGACTTCCTCACCAAACCCTGTGAACTGGATCAACTGGAGATGGTACTGCGTCGAGCGCTCGAAACGCAGTTGCTAAAATATCATAACGTTCTGCTTCGTTCGGAACTGGTACGCCGGGACCCTCCTGTCGAAGTCGCCGGCAGGAGTCCGGCTTTTCAGGCACTCTGGAACCTGGTGCAGAGGGTGGCGGTCACGGATACCAACGTTCTGATCCAGGGCGAATCCGGCACCGGTAAAGAGGTGGTCGCCAGAGCACTTCACCACTACAGTGAACGCCACGACAATCCCTTCATCGTGGTAGATTGCGGGACACTGCATGACCAGCTTTTAGAGAGCGAGCTCTTTGGACACGAAAGGGGAGCTTATACCGGCGCCGTCACCACGAAACACGGCTTGTTCGAGGTGGCTGATACAGGTACGATCTTCCTCGACGAAATCGGCGAAATGAGCATGACTACTCAAGCGAAAATCTTGCGATTTCTGGAAACTCAGCAATTTCGCCGCCTGGGAGGCACCCGAAATTTGAGTGTCAATGTGCGCGTGGTCGCCGCCACTAATAAAGCACTGACAGAAGAGACAAAGAGTGGAAAATTTCGAGAAGATCTCTATTACCGGCTTAACGTTATCACACTGACTATTCCACCTCTGCGGGATCGCAAAGATGACATCCCCGTTTTAGTCGATCATTTTCTCAAAACCTCACCGCAATTGGGCGCGCAGAAAAAATACTTCAACGAGGCAGCCATCGAAAAAATGAGAGACTATTCCTGGCCTGGCAACGTTCGTGAGTTGAGAAATGCCGTCGAGAGAGCTTTAATTCTGGCGGATGGGCAGAGCATCGGTCCGGAATACCTTCCCAAGCCCTTGAGCGGTGGGGAGACATTTTTATCCCGCGTGTTAGATGAATCCAGGCTGCAGACCCTGGCGGCGCTGGAAAAGGAGTACACTGGGTGGGTTTTAAAGCAAACAGGGGGCAAGAAAAGAGAAGCAGCCGAAATTTTAGGCATTGACCCCAAAACCTTGTACCGCAAATTAAAAGATTGGGATACAAGTATATGAACACATGTTTCTTTTGACGCTTATTGCAGTTAATATACATGACTGGGGATGGTCTTCTTTTCGGTGCTTTCCACGCGCGTATATTCAACGCGTTTTCCCAAAATATCGTCAATTCCCCGCACAAAATCTACCTACCGTGGGTCAGGTGGTCGCTGGTTCAAATCCAGTCGCCCCGACACCTTAAATTACTGGAAAAACAAAAAAAATCCCCTCAAAGCTGAGGGGATTAGAATCTATGCTGGTGATCTTCCAGATTAAAATCTAAAACACATCGAGGTCCTCAGCAGAGATAACCTCGCCATCATATCGATCGGTGACTTCCCTGACGAGCTCTTCATCCGAGCTTCCCCAGTAGAGCTGGTGGTAGAGGATCAGTAGTCCCGGTTTCACCTGGTTGGCGATTTCTGCAAGTTCCGCAGTAGACGTGTGAAACTCAGAATGATACTTTTTCCAGAACTCTGAAAGGTCCTGGTACTTTTCGAAAGAATATACCTCGTGAATCAATAGGTCCGCACCTTTACAAATTTCGATGAGATTTTCACATGGTCTTGTGTCTCCTGATATTGCAATGGTTCTGTCGGGAGTTGTAAACTTGAATCCAAACGCCTCCGGCCAGCTTCCATGTTCGACCAGGAAAGCCTCGACGGTCACGTTCTCGTCCTGGTAAATTACACCGGGCTTGATTTCGTGAGCACTGACTCGCCATCCCTGGTTATTTGCGGGCTCAAGACCGTATAAGCGCATTCTGATATCCTCTTTGTATGCCTCGAGGATATGCCTGGTCATAGATTCAATCCCTTCCGGTCCATAAACCTCCAGCGGTTCATCCCTGCCCATCACCCAGGGCGTAAAGATGAGATCGGCATAACCGGTCGTGTGATCCGAATGCAGATGGGTGAGGAATGCCCGCTTGATGTTTGATACTTTTAATCCTTCTATCTCACCGCCGTATCTGGGCGACAAAGCTGCGGCTTTTCGGATTAAACCGGGTCCGAAATCAATAATGTAGGGAACATCATCGACAATAACGGCAATTGAATTTCCAGAATGATTCGGGTCAGGATTCGGAGTGCCGGTACCGAGGAACACGACTTTTGTCGTATCTGAGGGAGAGTACGCTTCCTGTGCCTGGAGGTGTGAAAAAAGGGGTGATGCAATAACGAGAACAAGGAAAAATCTCATTAAATGATTCGATTCTATCATTTTGGTTCACTCCCATTTGTTCGCGAGTTTGAGAATTGCTTAGCAAGTATAACGACTAAACGATAGAAAGTCCAGAAGAAAACGCCGTTTACCGCGTAGACGTCGACAGCTTTCTGAATAAATTTTCCCGAAAAAATATTAGCACTTGACTTTGGGGATTCAGTTTTGTACATTATTTGATATAGGATAGGAGTAGACGGCAATCTACCCAAATAATCCCTGGAACTCGATATCCCAGGGAATACGTAAAAGGCTTTGACACTTCATCTTTATGGAGAGACAAAAATGCGGAGCAGAACACATCTGCTGGTTATTTGCCTGTGTCTGGCGTTGCCCCCTCAACTCTCACTCGGCGGGGATTGGATGACGGGTGGTGGTAATTCGGAGAGAAACGGACTCTCGGATGAAATCGGTCCCGCTGAGCCCGATCACCTCTGGCAAGCCGCCAGCTCGGCCTGGTTCGGAAACCAGATGTTTACCGAAGGTGACAAACTTGTTACCAGGCGGTATATTGCGCCGTACAACGTGCCCATCGTCTGTTACGATTTTAATACCGGCGTTCTACTCTGGAGTGTGAATCTACCAGGTGCTTTCCAATCACTACCTCTGGGGTGCCGAGATGGTAAAGTCTACGCGTTGAATTACCACGAAAGCGGAGTCGATACGCTCTGCGCGCTGGATGTAAATGACGGTTCGATTATCTGGCAGGTACTGGTTCCTGAACTACCTTATTTTTATTCTCCCGAGAGTGCTGCCTTCACTTCGAACGGCGATTTGATACTGGGCGATCTCTATTCTGTTAATCGCTACGATAAAAATACCGGCCAATTGCTCTGGAGTTTCAACCGGGTGGGATTCGCTTCAGGCTGTTCAGAAGCTCTCGTGTACGAAAATACCGTATATGCCTGGACTCAATCCGGTGGCGCCTTCCAGATCGTTGCCATCGATGCCGACAACGGAATGGAGAGATACCGCGTCGACATCGAGGGCACACCCGGTGGTCCTATGCAGCAGGCGGCTCCGGGTTGTGTCGGCTCTGATGGGCGGATTTACGTTCATCGGCAGGGTGATAATATCACCGCCTTGGAAGATACGGGTGTCAGTCTGCAGGTTCTATGGAGTGTGCCCATTAGCGGCAGCGCACCGTTCGGCTACATCGCAGTCGGACAGGATGGATCCGTTTACGCCCCCATTGATGGAGCCGTAATTCGCATCGATCCTTCAAATGGAACGATCCTGAATACCTCTGAAACGATCTCGACCGACCTGAATACGAAAACCCGTTTTGCGGTCGGCCAGAACGGTACAATCTACGTGTCCGATGGTGAATTTGACGCCGGTGAACTCTGGGCGTTTTCACCCGATCTGACGACCCTCTGGAATGAGCCTGTTCACGATATCAACGACAGTGGACCCGCCCTGGGACAGGATGGCAAGCTGGCGGTTGCCGGGGATCAATATATCACCGTTTTCAAGACCGTTCCCCCGGTTTCCATAACTCTGACTCCCTACGGATCGCCCATTGTGATTCCGGCTGCCGGAGGTAGTTTTGACTTCAATGTTGAACTCACCAACAATGAATTGTACTCCACAACTTTCGATACCTGGATCTCGACACAATTACCCAACGGTTCCTGGTACGGGCCGCTCTTAGGCCCCGTCAACATCACACTTTCCGGCGGCTTTTCCATTAATCGAGACAGGACACAGTATGTCCCCGGGAACGCTCCAGCCGGCACCTACACGTATGCCGGTTACGTAGGCGTATATCCGGATGACATCTGGGCGAGTGACAGTTTCAGCTTCGAAAAAAGCACTCTGGGGGACAACGGCTTAATAAGCGACTGGTTGAACTATGGGGAATATTTCGAGGAATACACTACTGAACTTGAACAGGTCGTGCCTGATGGATTTGTTCTGAACGGTGCCTATCCCAATCCGTTTAATCCGGTGACGACCATCTCCTTCAGCTTGCTTGAAAGCAGCCTGGTAACACTGGAAGTGTTCGATACGTCCGGTAGGCGCGTAGGGGTCGGTCTTGCGCCGACCCGCCAATATTCCCCCGGTAAGCACGAAATAGCCTTCGATGGGTCTAATCTCCCGTCCGGCGTGTACTTCTATCGCTTGGAAGCGGGCAACGTCAACGCCACGGGTAATATGGTGCTGATGAAGTAACCGCTACCGCTACACCGCATCAGAACCATAGGGGTGGAAGTTCTCCGCCCCTGTTTCACTCCAAAAATTTTACTTATTTAACCCTGACCTATTGACATTGGAACGGAAATATTATATATTATATAGACTTGGACGCCGATATTTCTCCCGAACCTGAATTCTTGAGAATCCCCGAAGAGCAGACTCCGCCATTACGCATTCATGAACTGACCGGCTGCTTTAACCTGAGGTGCATTTGTATGCGAAAGAGAGGTCTTCTTCATACCTTGATTTTAGCAATTTTCTTTACTGCGGCCATCACGAATTGCTGCAAATCCGCCGGTGAAGAATGCACGCTCGCCTTAATCTCGGGAACGGCGGCGCAGGACGGCCGCCCGCTGCTGTGGAAAAACCGGGATTGTCCCGCAACTGCGCAGGAGTACATCTACTCCGATTCGGGACAATTCTCCTTTATCGGAGTGACCAATTCGGGCACCACGAACCAGGTTTGGGGAGGAGTCAACGAGGCCGGATTCGCCATCGTAGATGCCAACGCCTACAATTTCGCTGATCTGAGACCGGGCGGTGACGATGACGGCCGCATCATGTATTGGGCCTTGATGACCTGCCAGACGGTGGAGGATTTCGAAGCCGTCATGGATTCCACCGATGACGCGGGGAGAACCCTCACCGCTATCTACGGAGTCCTGGACGCCTACGGCCAGGGAGCCTTCTTTGAAGCGGCTACATACGAACATTACCGCTACGATTTAGACGACAGTTCCGCCGCACCCAACGGCTACATGGTGCGCGCCACCTTCGGTTACAGTGGTAGCCCCGAACATGTGAGCCAATACCGGCACGACCGGGCTCTGGAAATGCTGGATTCGGCCTATGCCGTGGAGGGCCTTTCCAGGGAACTCCTCATCCAGTGCGTCGCCCGGGATCTCCTCGGATCGATGACCAACCCGTATCCGTTGCCCTTTCAAGGTCAGGAAGGCTCCCTTCCATACGGCTTCATCAACACCAACTCGGAAAACCTGATTAACCGCAACTCGACCCGCTCCGCTCAATTTATCCAGGGTATCTTACCTACAGAGAATCCTTTGCTGACAACGCTCTGGGCTATGGTAGCCGAACCGGTCAGCACTATGGCTCTGCCCCTCTGGGTGGGCGCCGGTTCCGTCCCCCCCGAATTCGACGGTCCCGAGTTCGACCAATCGGAGTTGAACCTGTGGGCTCAGGTCATCCGCAATTACATCTACCCGCCTGAAGGAGGCGGGTCGGCTCTGGATACCTGGCGGTTGGTGGATCACCAGGGCGACGGCTTGCTGCCATTCTTATTCTCGCTGGAAGATCTGACCTTCTCCGTCGCCGACTCCAATTTGAACGCCTGGCGACTTCTGGGCATGCCGCCCCCCGACGTCGTCGAAAGTTTACAGGACAGCCTGGCGACCTGGGCGCTGCTTCAAATGAGTGCCTGGGGACCTCCGGAGTCTCCCGAAGTGGATGTCAGTCTGATAGATATCGATGCCATCCAGCTCGACTGGGAACCGGTCACAGCCAACGTTTTCGGCCTACATATCGAAGTTTCAGGTTATACCGTCTACGCTTTCGATTCGCTGTTCTGGAATAGGCTGCCAGGCGATTCCATCACGACGGTGGGATCTCCCCCGGCCGTTATTTCCATCCCGGAAGTCCACCGTTTTTACCAGGTGCGCTGTCAGCCCTGAATGAGATTTGAATGAAAATGCTGAATAAATATATGAAGAATGTTAAACGCCAGCGACGTTATGGCATTTTAACGAAGGCGCAATTCAGAGTTCTGCTTGTCACTGCGGTGTTTTTTTGGTCTGCGACCGGTTTGTTCGCCTATCCCGCGGTAGAAGGTCCTTTTAACCGACACACGGACTCAGCGCCTTATTTGGCTCCCCCGATTGTTTATCCTTCTGTGGATAGTACTTGGGATTTACTGTTTTATACAGATGTCGAAGCGATCTGCGGAGATAACCAGATCGTCGGCTGCGCCTATGCCGACGGGAAGTTTTTCATCAGTGGCGGCAACAATGGCATTAATCCCAACATGCTGTACGTCCTGGATTCGACGGGAGTGCTCCTGAATACCCTCACCCAGCCAACGCCGACCTCGTGGGGCTGGAGGGATATGGCCTACGACGGCACCTATCTCTACGCGGGCGATAACGGCGATACGGTCTACGCATTCGACACGGACGGCAATCTCCTCCCGTCACTTTATATTCCCAGACCGTCAGGGGTCGCTATGGTCAGAGCGCTCGCATACGACCCTATAACCGATCACTTCTGGACGGGAAACTTCGGTGCTGCCATCGTCGAATTTGACCGCGACGGAAACGTGATCTCCAGCGGATCCCCCGCTCCCTTGACGGCCGTTTACGGCATGGCATGGGATGAAGTGACTCCCGGCGGGCCCTGGCTCTGGATCTACGATCAAGGCGGAACGCCTCTGACGACCTTCCACAAGTACGACCCTATCGCCCACGATTTCACCGGTGAAGCCTACACTGTACCGTTACTGCCGGGTTCCATCGACCAGCGCGCCGCCGGCTGCGAAATCACCGACCAGTGGGATTCCCGTTTCTGGACGATGGTCGCCCTGACCCAGGGCGTACCGCACGACATGCTCTACATCCTCGAAATCTTGAATAAATCTGCCCCCGCAGCGCCGGGCAGTTTCGACGTCGCCAACAACGGCCCGGACCTGATCGCTTCCCTATCTTGGACCAATCCGACAAACGCCATCAACGGAGATCCCCTGGCTTCAATTGATTCGGTTCTGGTCATGCGCAACGGCCAGACACTCACCGGCATGACCGGCCTCCCGGGACAACCCATGACGTGTGACGATCCCGTTTCCGAAACCGGGATGTACCGGTATGCGGTGTACTGCACCAACTCCTTCGGCTGCGGTCTATCCGCTCAGGACAGCGCCTGGATCGGTTTGGATGTCCCCGGTGCCGTGACCTCCCTGACCGGAACGGGAGTGGGCACGCAGTTGATCGCCGAACTCACCTGGGTCAATCCCACAACCGGCCAACATGGAGGTTACTGGCCACCCGGTTCAATTGATGGCTATACGATAACCCGCTTCGGTCCTAACGGAGCAACCTTCGACCTGATCGGCCTGGCTACCAGCATTACCGATACGAACATCTTGGTGCAAGGCTGGTATCGGTACCGAGTCAGCCCTTATAATGCCTCCGGCAGCGGTCCCGAAACCTTCACCGATCCGTTCTACGTTGGTCCGCCCGAACTCTCCTCGATTCCCTTTGAATGGTTTGAGATTTCCGGCCTCGGTACAGATACGGAAATCACCGGCGACGACCAGAACCTGGGACCTTTCCCCATCGGTTTCGATTTCCCCTTCTATGGAATAGCTCTAAACCAGATCCGCATCTGTTCAAACGGATTTTTGGCGTTTACCTCCACATCCACAGCCTACAATAATACGGAAATACCCTCCGAAGCCCAGCCCAACTTCGCCATCTATCCCCTCTGGGACGATTTGTACCCCCCGGGTGGCGGCACCATCTGGTATTACAATGACACGATTAATCAGCGCTTCATCGTGGAATGGGATGACGTCCTGACCTACGCATCACCGCGAACCCCGCAGAAATTTCAGCTGATCCTCTATCCCAGCGGCGATATTGATGTCATGTACCACACGGTGCAAGCGCCTTGTACGAATTCGAACACCGTCGGCAAGGAAAACGGAGACGGATCGGCTGCCGTCCAGGCGACGTTCAACGGCTCAGGTCCTCTGGAACCCGAAAGCAACACGGGCATACGGATTTACGGTCCGCCCGAGCCCGTTCCCGACGTCAGTGTCACCTTAACACCCGAAATTCTACCGATCCAAATCCCGGCGTCCGGGGGCAATTTCGATTACAACATCGCTATAGTCAACAATGCCGACTCCACCGTACAAGCCGACGTCTGGTGCAACGTAACCCTGCCCGGCGGTTCCACCTTCGGTCCCGTTCTGGGACCCGTGAATCTGCAACTGACCGCTGGCTTCATTGGAAATCGCTACCGCACTCAGGCGGTGCCGGGCTCGGCGCCTGCGGGCAATTATATCTACTATGGTTACCTTGGAGTCTATCCAGACATCATCTGGGATCTGGACAGCTTCCCCTTCGAAAAGCTGAGTTCCGGCGAAGGAAGCATGGTGAAAGAATGGAAGAACTCAGGCGAATCGTTCGAGGATTGGTTTACAACGGAACCTGAATCCATCATTCCCGATCATTATACCCTTTATCAAAACTACCCCAATCCATTCAATCCGAGCACAACGCTGACAATTGCCCTGCCGGAAGCGGCAAAGGTCACCTTGGCTGTTTATGATATAATGGGCAGGCAAATTGTCGAACTGGTCAACGGCTGGAGGGATGCAGGCATTCATGAGGTGACTTTCGACGGGTCGGATCTGGCGTCGGGGGTGTATGTGTACCGGCTGGAAACGGGGGAGTTCGTCAGCTGCGGGAAGCTGGTCTTGATGAAATGACAATGCGAGGTGTTTGATATAAAGGGACGCAATGTCGGATTCGGAGAATCCGACCTACACTGGCTGGAAACGTCGGGGTCGGT
>JALGZU010000062.1 GCA_025774735.1 candidate division LCP-89 bacterium
CGATTTATCAGTTACATTCGGCAATATTCTGAAGAAACATCAAGGGAAATATTTTTGCCTTTTTTTTTCTGCGGTGTTGCTTTCTTTGCATAAAATTCTTATATTTATATGATAGAATAAAGAGTCGTCTTAGACTTTTGAAATACATTTTCCCTCAGAGGTTGAACGGCGCTGTTTACTTGATTTGAAGTAGTGAATTGATCAGGAGGAACATCGATGAAAGCTTGGATTACGACGTGTATCTTACTATCGGCTCTAACGCTGCGTCCAGCATCAGCCGAATTCATCAACCTACGAACGGATGTAGAAAACGAATTTCCCCGAGTCGAAATCAATAGTCACGGGGCAGAACAGGTTCAATTTGAGGTTCGCCTCCCGGTTGTGGACCGTACCGAAATTATTCTGGACGGACAGAAGTGGGATCAAATAGACATCCCTGGTGGTTCGCGCTCGCCGGAGCTGGGCCACCCTGACATCCCCCGGTTTTCCAGACTTTTGGCTATTCCGGCTATGACCGGAGTCCGAGTCACCTTTGAAGCTCTCGAAACAACAACCATTTCCAACATCGAACTGCTGCCGGTTCAGAACCTTGAATCAGAGCAATCCTCGCCCGATCAGCGCCTCCAGTTCGACATGAACGCCTATTCGAGGGATATTTTCTATCCGGACGTGGACGTCGCTGCGGGCGAACCGGCCATCATGCGGGGTCTTCGGCTGATTCC
Source organism: candidate division LCP-89 bacterium (assembly GCA_025774735.1). The sequence continues at coordinate 723 of JALGZU010000062.1, forward strand.
CATCCAGATGAATCCCGTGCGTTACAATCCCGTATCGAAGGACCTGCAAGTCGTTCACCGGTATCGAGTCACCATTCATTTCGAAGGTACCGATCTGCGCAACGTCCCCACCCGCCCGGTGCGCCCCCTTTCACTCGCCTGGAAGCGGATAATGAGTGGAACGGTGCTCAATCTGGACGAACTGGATCTCGACGAGTCCGGGATGGGATCGTATCTCATTATCTGCGAAAATGACAATTATCTGGTCAATACCCTCCTTCCACCACTGATCGATTGGAAAAAGCGAAAGGGCCATACGGTAACGGTTGAAACCTTCTCCCCCGGCGCCAGTACCACGACCATCAAGAATATCATCCAAAACGCCTATAATAATTGGGATATTCCTCCTGAATATGTACTGCTCTGGGGCGATACTTCCGGTGATTACGTCCTACCCGGCTGGGAATCCTACCATATCGATCACCCTTACTCCCAGCTGGATGGCACGGATATTCTCGCCGACGTTGCTATTGGCAGGTTGCCAGCGGCTAACGACTATGAAACGATCGTCATGGTTAATAAGGTTTTGTTCTATGAAAAGATGCCCTACATTGCAAACGATGAATGGTTCCACCAATCTGTGCTGACCGCCGGATCGGGATCGGGAAGCTCACCCATCCAGACCAATCGATGGATTAAGACGCGCATGGTCTGGCATAATTACACTCGTATCGACACCATGTGGTACACCATGGGTGGATCCATCTCAAATACAATCACCAATGCGGTTAACAATGGCGTGACCTACTACAATTTTCGGGGCTACTGGGGTGGTGGCTTGAGTACATCCGGCATTAATGCCCTGACCAATGGTAGAAAGCTCGTGTTCGCTACCGACATCACCTGCGGCTCAGGCGGTTTCTCCGGCGATTCCCAAATGGAGCATTGGGTTAGCGTGGGTACGCCTACGACTCCCAAAGGTGCTATCGCGGCTGTGGGGACAGCCACCCTAAGCACACATACACGATTCAATAACACCGTAGACATGGGCATCTACGCCGGCCTCTTCGACGAAGAGATCACGCAGGCTGGAAACGCATTAAATCGCGGTAAGCTCGAACTTTATATTGCCTATCAAGCCAATAGTCCCAGCAACGTCACAAATTTCTCCAAGTGGAACGCATTGGCGGGTGATCCCGGCGTGGAACTGTACACCGGCGCAATCCGATATATGGAATGCTCGGTGCCAAGTACGGTCACCTGGGGTGAAAACGCCCTGGCCTTGACGGTGAATGAAACCAGTGTGGGACCTCTGGAAGGTGCCGTTGTGTGTCTCTATAGAGAAGGCGATATACATGAAGTTGGTCTAACCGATGTTGACGGCCAGGTAACCCTGCCCTTGAATGTTTTGGCCGAAGGCAACGTAAAGGTGACCATCACCAAGCAGAACTTCTATCCAGTCGTCGATTCACTGGACGTCGTACAAGATGCCGTCGCCGTAGGCTATTTCGATCACGCGATCGATGACGACGCCATCGGCAGTAGCAGTGGTGACAATGACGGGACGATCAATCCCGGTGAGACGGTCGAAATTCCTGTCACCATGAAAAACTTCGGCTCGGCCACGACCGCCACCAGCGTCACATCTACTGCTGCAGTATCCGATGCTTACGCAACCCTCGACGACAATTACGAAACCTTCCCGGACATGTCCCCGGGATCGACTGGCATCAGTGGCGACGATTTCGACCTGACCATCGCGCCGGATTGTCCTCACGGCCACACCGTGACACTTAATCTCCAACCCGACGCCACCCAGGGCAACTGGGACAGCGTATTCGATCTCGAAGTGATCTCTTACGACATGCTGATACAATCAGCGGTAGCCACAGGAGGGGACACACTTCTCTCGCCGGGGGAAACCTCCGATTTTCTTCTGACAGTTAGAAATGCCGGCGGCAAGAGCGCAACTAACCTGACGGCAAGCGTCGTCTCCCTCGATCCTTATGTCACCGTAAACGACGGTATGGCGGGATTCGGGACGGTCAGCATCGGTGCATCAACCACCTGCAGCAGCAATCCGTTCAATCTCACCGCGAACTCCGGGGCACCGAACGGACACCCAGCCGACCTGGAGATCACCTTCACGAGTTCACAGGGTTATACCCAAACCGACACCATCACTATTGCGCTGGGTGCGAAGACGTCCACAGACCCCCAGGGACCGGATGAATACGGGTACTATTGCTTCGACAACACGGATTTCTACCCACAGGCGCCGGTGTACAACTGGGTGGAAATCGATCCCAGCTACGGCGGATCCGGCACACAGCTGCCCATCAATGATCCCAGCGAAAATGATGATGTTTCCATCAATTTGCAGTTGCCTTTTACTTTCCGTTACTACGGTGAGAATGTAGATGAGATCACCGTCTGCAGCAACGGTTGGATATCCACCTGGGCGAATAACTCATTCACAGATTTCCGCAATTATCCCATTCCGTCCTGCCCGGGACCTAACGGCATGATCGCCGCCTTCTGGGATGACCTCATTACCTGGTCGGGTGGACATGTATTTGCCATGGAGGATATCGATAACCACCGCTTCATCGTCGAATGGTCCCGCATGAAGAACCTGGGATCTCCTCAACCCCAGGAGACTTTCGAGATCATCCTGTACGATCCAGCCTACTACTCGACACCCACCGGCGACGGGGAGATCCTCTTTCAGTACAATTCTATCACTGAAGTGTCCGGACCGTATGATGACAACCCGTATTCCACAGTCGGCATCGAACGGCCAGACCAGCAGGACGGCATAGAGGTCGTTTATTGGAACACTTATGACGATCCCGCAACTGCGCACCTTCAGAACGGCCGCGCTTACCTGTTCACAACCAATTTCCTCACAGGAGGAGACCCCCCAGTGATCGGCGTCAATCCTACTTCGCTAACCATCAACGTGCCCGAAGGGGGTATTTCATCTGAACAGCTCACAATTTCTAACAACGGTGAACTCTATCTGGCCTTCAGCACGGCTCTCAGTTATGACGGCTTCAGTTGGATCGTTCCTTCAGGCCTATCCGGCAGTGATGATATGGGTGGCCCGGATGATTTCGGCTACCTCTGGATGGATTCGGATGAACCCGGCGGACCGACGTATGATTGGGTGGACATTTCAGCCGTGGGGACTCTGGTTTCGTTCGTTCACAACGATTCCACCGCAGCAGAGCTGCCCATCGGATTCAGCTTCCCCTTCTACGGGGAAATGCGTTCAGAGTTCATCGTTTCAGCCAACGGCTGGCTCAGCTTTAGCTCCCATGCTGGAGCCTGGAACAATACGACCCTCCCCAACACCGAAGCTCCGGGGGATCTGGTCTCCGGCTTCTGGGATGACCTGGATCCCCTCCAGGCCGGGGCTGAGGTGCTGTACTGGAGTAACGATACTGATAGCCTCATTGTGAGTTTCCTGGATGTGCCTCACTGGGGCAGCACGACCACCGGTACCTACACTTTCCAGATGATCCTCATGGCATCCGGATCCATCACATACCAGTACCAGACGCTCGTGGGAGATTACCAATCCTGCACCATCGGCATCCAGAACGGCACAGGCACGGACGGCCTCCAGGTCGCTTACAATCAATCTTATCTGCACAATAATCTGGCAGTCCATTTCTACCATCCCTTCCTGATCGCCGAACCCTCAAGCGGTTCGGTTCCAGGCGGCGGTAGTATGGAACTGGACATTGTAGCCTATGCTTTCGGAATGGAACAAGGAACTTACCCTGCGACTCTCGGCATCGACTGCAACGATCCGGTCACCCCGCATATGGATGTACCGATCTCCGTAATCGTAGGAGATGAGCCGCCAATACCGATCGAAGTTGCCATGACACCTCACAATCCGCCCATCGTGATCCCCTCGGGCGGTGGCAGTTTCGAGTTGACGGCGGGCATTACCAATCAGAGTGCAGGTACGCTGCAGACAGACTTCTGGATCATGGTAGATCTACCCAACGGCACGCCCTACGGCCCGATTCTGCTGCGGCAGGATTTGGTCCTGAGTTCCGGGGCAAGTATCACTCGGGATCTGACCCAACAGGTTCCCACAGCAGCTCCCTCTGGAACCTACTATTACTACGGTATTGCAGGCGTCTATCCTGACTCCATCACGGCCATTAACGGCTTCAATTTCACGAAAGAAACGGGAAGCGTATACGGTGGCGATTACGATGATTGGGCCATCTTCGGGTGGGATGAAATTGTCGCTGACATTCCGGAGGAATTCTCATTCGGCGGTTGCTACCCGAATCCATTCAATCCGGTGACGAAAGTTCAGTTTGCTCTCCCGCAGATGGCGCATGTACAGATCCGCATTTTCGACGTAATGGGCCGCGAAGTCGCTGTTATACAGAGCGGAAGCCTGCAAGCAGGAATCCACCAACTGCACTGGGATGCCTCGGCAATGGCTTCCGGGGTTTATTTCCTGACATTCCGCGCCGGCGACATTGTGACGACGGAAAAACTGCTCCTGATGAAATAAGACATCAATATACACTAAGGAGGCAACAAAACATGAAAGTAACAAGACTGGTTCTGTTCTCAGTCCTGGTCTGCGCCGTTGCGGACGTATCCTGGGGACAACAGGACACCCTCTACACGGAATACTTCACGGGTGGAGTGGCGGACCTGAGCTGGTTCAGCCCCTGGAGCGAGCTGGACAGCATCTCCGTGGTCTACATGGAGGGCAATCCATCCGGGGACAACTGGGTCGGCGATACGGACAACCTGCTCTCGGGAGGCGGCGTGGGCACCTCTCTGGCGGGCGTTGAGACCATGAGTAACTACGAGATTCAGGCTTACATCTACTGCACTGTCAACAGCGGTAGCTACAATTCCATCGTGGCACGATGGGATACAACAGAGACTAACAGCTACTACTACTTCCGCTCCGATTTTGACGCCGACCAACGGCTGCAACTGCGCAAATATCCAGGTATCTCGGGGTATGGGGAAACCATCGCGGAATGGGTCGGCGGAGAGATTCCCGGAGGCGTCCCCACGCAGGATGGCTGGCATCACATGGCTTTGAAGTGCGAGGGAAACCAGTTGTGGGTCTACTGGGATGAGACGGAGTTATCCGGATGCCCCTACACCGATAACGACCAGACAAACGGCTTTTTCGGTATCTATGTGTTCAACTTTATGAACATCGCGAGCACATTCAGCGATGACATCATCGTCATCGGAGAGGCGGGAGCACAGCCCTTCGATCTGGTCGCTCAGGACAACAATTTTCTCGACCAGTTCGGCCAACCGATGTCGCTGCGTCCGGCGGTGAATCAGACCATCTACTTTTCACTGGATTGGGACGCGCTCTTCGGATTAAGCACAAGTCCACCCTTCGACGTGATTCTGGAACTGGATAACGTCGAAATCTACCGGACAACCGTCCCGGGCGTGGAACCGAACAGCAGTCATACTACCCAGTCCAACGCCTGGACGGCTCTTCTGGGAGAGCACACCCTTCGCTGGATCGTTGACGCCGATAACGTCATTCCTGAAAACAATGAAGACAACAACATCCTCGAGGAGACTTTCCTGGTGCTGCCCGAAACCGCATACGATTTCCAGGCTGACAGTGCCTGGGTCGCGGATTCGGACACGGTTCCACTGCCAACGGATCCCGTCGCCGGTGAAGACGTTCTGCTGGTAATGCACTGGTCCGTCCCCATGGGATCGGGGCCATCAGGTTCCTTCTACAACCTCGTAAACCTGGATGGCGATCCCTGGTACATCGAACCTATCACCAGCGTTACATCCGGGATGACCTATATGTCGGTAGCCCTCCCCTGGGTTGCCGAAGAAGGTTATCACTATTACGAGTGGTTCATCGATCCAGACAATATGGTGGAGGAATTCAACGAAAACAATAACTCCCTGCTGGGAGGATTCGATGTTGTGGCACCTTCGTTGTTAGTGGGCATGGATCCGATCAGTCCACCTATCTTGATCCCTGCTGGCGGCGGTTCGTTCGACTTTACGGTGAGTGTTGAGAATGTCAGCCCGGTGATGCAGATATTCGACTTCTGGATCATGGCGGACCTACCCAATGGAACTCCCTACGGACCGATACTGCTGCGTGAAAACCTATCCTTGATCCCCGGCGCCAACATTTCCCGCACTATGACTCAGCAGATCCCTGCCGGTGCTCCCCCCGGTGACTACTACTACTACGGCATCGCCGGAGATTACCCCGACATCGTCATGGCATCGGAAGGATTTCCTTTCACCAAAGAAGCTGGGGTAGATCTGGGAAGCAGCTATAACGATTGGGGCATTTACGGATGGGAGGAAGTAACTCTCACACAAACACAAAACGTTGAACAGTTCTCGATTGATATCCGTCCGAATCCCTTCAATCCGGTTACCCAGCTAGAATTCAATCTACCACATGGTTCGATTGCCGAAATATCTGTTTACGACATTCACGGCCGCCAGGTAGCAGTGCTCAATGAAGGCTACCTGATGAACGGATCTCACACCCTTCAATGGAATGCTTCCGATCAGGCCTCGGGCGTCTATCTGCTGAATTTCCGCAGCGCTGAGATCAACGCGACGAAGAAATTGTTGCTGCTTAAATAAGTAGATATCCGGCCATTTAAAAAAGCGACCTTATCGGGTCGCTTTTTTAAATCATTCTTTACTGAACAGCCAATCTTATACAGTAATTTTTCGAATCTCCATCTTCTTCAGGTCAGCTACACCCAGGCCCATCTCGGCTGCGAAACGGATGTGTCGGATTTCGCCGGGCTCATGCTTGAACAGGGTGGCCGTGTAGGCATCTGCGGCAACGATGTCTGTCGAGGCAACGATGGTCTTCTCTTCCCGCACCGTACCGGGTCCGCTGGGTCCGTTGTTGAGCATCATTCGGGTGGCATCGAGGATTGTCAAATCCGGCTTGCGCACGGTTACCAGATCCGCGATAGTCTGATCCAGGTCGGTTCGGTGCATGATCTGCCGATCCCAGTTAAGGCCCATGTAGTTCTTCAGGGCGAGAGTGAGCTGTGCGGCGGCGTGGTGCTTGGCGACAGGCAGATTGATGAAAACGTCTGCTTCGAGAAATTCCCTGATCACCATGGTATCCCTCATGATCAGGCCAATGGGCAGGTTCACCTGCTGGTAGGCCGTCACCGCATTTGCAGCGCCGATTATCCCTCCAGATGCTTCTATGGCTTCACCGATGCCGTTGTGAACCCAACTGCTGGGATCGTCATGCGCATAAGCCCAGATCTCAGCTGCTCCAGCCTTTCGGCACAAACGCGCTACTTCCGCCACTACGTCGGGATGGGTGTTGGCTGCGAATTCCGGCCCCACCCGGGTGATGCTGTTCGGTTTCAGAAATACCCTGTCCCCCGGTTTAACGAATGTTCCGATTCCGCCCAGAGCTTCGACCGCCTTTCTTACGTTCAGGGTGGGTGAATCGCCCGTCGCCACCATCAGTAACGGCATTTTTGCTGACAGCTTGCCAGCTTCCGCCACGTAGGATAACAACGGCAGCGACGTCACCGACGCCGCAGCGACAGCGCCCAAACCACTCTTAATGAACTCCCTACGAGTTAGTGCCATACCTCCTCCGGCTTGCAGTTCTATCTATAGCTTATCTTTGACTTAGGGAATCGACGGCCGTCCTGGCCTGTGTACTCAGAAACCCACTGGGATCGCGGTTCAGGTATTCCCGGTAGTACTCCAGAGCCTTCTCCGTATCATTTTGCTCCCTGAATATGTTTCCCAGCATAAAATAGGGATTGGTAAAGTCAGGATTGATCTCTATCGCCCGTTGGTATTCTGATATGGCTTCATCCATCCGTCCCATGGTCATCAGGCACTCGGCGTAGCTGTCATGCGAGTTGGGATTGTCGGGCTCCAGCTCCCGGTACCGTTCGAAGCATTTAAGAGCTTCTTCCATCTGTCCCAATCCCAGGTATGCATAACCAACCCGGTTATAAGTATTCCCGTCATCCGGGTTCTTCAACAGGTAGCGTTCAAACGCTGCAATGCCCTCTTCCGGATTCCCCATATTGAGATAAGCGTAACCGAGACTCAGATGAGCGACGTCGAGGGCTGTGTCAGTGGTCGCCTTCTCCAGATGCTCCACCGCCTGGTCGAAAAAACGTAGCCGCATAAACCTACGCCCCAGGCGCTCATGGGTTGTATAATCTTCCGGATCGAAGTCCAAAAGATCCTGAAATTGCTGGATTTCTTCGTAGGCGGTCAATACTTCACCGGCGGCCTGAACGAGTACTCCGTCGGGATATTCATCGATATAAGCCTGCAACTTCCCAGTTGCGATGTCAAAATCGCCCATCAGGTGTACTTCAGCGCCGATCATCCGGTATCCCGCATTTTCAGACAACGGATTTCCCTGGTAGCGAGCGTAGATATCCTCAAAAATATCTCTGGCCTGTTCGTATTGCCCCTGCCGGTAAAGCTGTTCACCCTGGCGCAACAGTTCAAGATCTTCCCAGGCGTAATCGTGGTATTGATTAACGAAATCCCGGTCATCCCGTATGACAGCGCCAGCGTAAGACGAATTCGGGTAGCGATCCATTAAATTGACAAGTTCGTGCGCGGCCTCTCCATCACGATCCGTAGCTTTGAGGGCCGCCGCCAAGCTGTAAGCCGCCTCGGCCGCCATATCGCCGGACGGAATGTAGGCGCTGATATCCTCATAGATCTCTACCGTCAGAACTGGATCATCCAGGTCCGCCAAACTCTCCCGGCAGCCCCCCATCACTCCTGCTATCCAGGTGTCAGGCATCCGGTAGTCATCGCCTGATGAATGCATTAGAGCCTGGCGGTAGTGATCGACGGCGCTTTTGACATCATCGCGAGTAAGAGCGATCTCAGCCAGTCGGCTGTAGGCCTCGGCTGCCCACTTGGTATCGGGATAGCGACTCAACAGCTCCTGAAAACCTCCTTCCGCCGCATCCAGATCCTCCATCTCCACCTGATGGATGCTGGCGGCATTAAACAACGCCACCGGCGCCAGATCATGGCCGGTATTCGCTTTGGCAAATTTCAGATACCCCTTCACCGCCGCTTGGTATTCTCCCTGCCAGGCATGATCCCACGCCTGCTGGAAGAGGCCCACCCCCGCAATCGATACCGAGGACAGCAGAAAAAGCAGCAATCCCGCACAGAGTATTCTTTGCCTCATATGATCCTCATCACTGAGTTAGCGTAATGGATATGTCGGAGAACTCGATCATTCTGAATCTGCAAATTTCAGACCGTTACTATGTATATATATTACAACGATCTGAAATATTAGGTAACTCCATTTATGGGTAGCCAAGTATCGAATCGATACAGTCTCCGGTCAAATTATAGCTTGTGCTGCTCGCGATTATTTTTAACGCATTCAGCCGAGATCTCCCTTGACTATGTGATCTGATTAGACCATATTGGGGGTAGGTTGTACGTCTGTCGTGTTTCTATTAATCTCACAGGTTAAATTTACCAAATAACAACCTAAAAAATCAAGCGATAAATCAATTAGGTCATTTGGAGGAGCCTATGGATCAATCGATGGAAGAGTTTCTGAACAGTCCGCTAATCAGAAACTTGCGGGCGAAGTTTTTCGGTAAAGGCCCTGGTCGTCTGTGGGTCTATTTCATCGGAGCCATTGCTGTCATCTGGCTTCTGACGGGGATTTACATCGTCAAGCCGGGTGAGATGGGCGTCGAGCGTCGCTTCGGGAAGATGACAACCACCGCCGGACCGGGACCTCACTACCATATCCCGGCGCCCATCGAACAGGTTAACGTCGTCAAAGTCGAAGAGATTCGCAGTATGGAGCTGGGTTTCAGGACAGTGCATCCCGGACCGCCCGCCCGCATCAAGTCCTACCCGATGGAATCCCTGATGATCACAGGTGACGAGAACCTGGTCAACGTCCGCGTGGTGGTCCAATACCGCATCAGCGACTTGCCCAACTACCTCTTTAAAGTCTGGGATCCCGAAGGCGTTGCCGACCAGCGCACCTTGATGGATGCCGCCGAAACGGCTCTGCGCGGCGTGGCCGGTAGTATGAAAATTGACGACATCTTGACGATAGGCCGAGCGAAAGTTCAGGACGACACCCGGGTGCATCTGCAGCAGCTCATGGATCTCTACCAAACGGGTCTCCTGATTACCGCAGTGAAGTTGCAGGCGGTGGATCCACCCGAACAGGTCCAGGCGGCCTTCAAGGACGTCGTCAGCGCCAAGGAAGACCGCGAACGCATCATTAATGAAGCTCAGGCTTATAAGGAAGACCTGCTGCCTAAAGCCCGAGGCGAAGCAGAACAGATGATCCGTGGAGCAGAAGCCTATAAGGAAGCTCGCGTTAGGGAAGCTCAAGGAAAGGCGGCTCGCTTCCTGTCGATGCTGAAAGAATATCGTGTCGCCAAAGAGGTTACCCGGCGCCGCCTTTATCTGGAAACGATGCAAGAGGTTCTTGGCAAGGTGAACAAGATCATTGTTTCTAAAGAGGTGGCTGGGAAAACCTTACCCTTCCTTCCTTTGGGTGACATCGGGACGTCACTACCGCTGACGGAATCGCGGAAAGGAGGTCAGCAATGAAAAAGAAAAACATCTGGCTGGTTGTTATCGGCTTCATCGCCCTAATCCTCCTGACCGATGCCTTCTTCACGGTGGATG
>JALGZU010000424.1 GCA_025774735.1 candidate division LCP-89 bacterium
GTCTTGATCACCAATGCTCAGGGATTGAGCCTGTTCTCCTTCGGGGGACATGATATGCTCCGGGCTCCGACAGACGTGGCGGTGGATTCGGAGGGACGCATCTACGTCCAGGTCTCCGAGAACGGTGGCAGGACGGTGAATGTTTTCGATTATAACGGCGATTATCTGGGTCCGTTTCCATTCAAGAATTTGACTCCCGCCTCGGTCCATATCGAGAGCCTGGTGATTGACGATCAGGACCGGCTTTACCTTCTGGACGGGGTGGAAAAGAGGATTCTGGTTTACGACCTTTCGGGAAATCCGCTTTTTGAATTTCCGCTTTTCGAAGAATTGAGTGAAGAGCTTCGGCGCCAGCAGGTTTTAGGCAACCTGTTCATTTACGGGGAGACGATCTATATCCCTGCAGCAATGCTGGGATCAGTTTACTGCTACGGCAAGGATGGATCACTACTCAGACTGTTCGGTCATCGCGGCAGTGCGTTCGGCGAATTGAGCTTCCCCATCGCCGTTTCCGTTGACGGGCGGGGGAATATGCTGGTTTTGGACAAGAACCGTCACACGATCGTGGGATTCACTCCCGAGGGCAAAGTCCTGGGGGAATTCGGCGGTCGGGGAGTGGGTTCGGGCTGGTTTTGCTATCCGAATTCCATGCTGGTCGATTCCCATGACCGCATCTGGGTGAGCCAGGTATTCAACAACCGGGTGCAGGTTTTGAACGTCACCGATGAATGAGATCATAAATCCAACGAAAAGAGATGAGGCCATTTGAGAAAAAACATGAAAGGAGGGTAGATTTCAACCTGTATGCTGACGATACCGGGGAGAGACAAAAGGCTGTGGAGGAGAACGATAAAAATCCAATTACAGAGGAAAAAACAAAAATGAGAAAAGCACTACTGATTGGTTTACTGTCCGTGTGTGTACCCCTGCTTTTCGTCGGCACCGCTCTGGCTTTCCACGATGCGGGCGTGGCGCACTGCAACGGCTGTCACACGATGCATAACAGCGAAGACGGGGCCCCCGTGGACCCGGACAGCCCCAACGGCAACGCCTGGTTGCTGAAAGATGAGACCCCCAGCGACGTGTGTCTGAATTGTCATGCCACCGGACTGGGCGCAGTCTTCGCCGTTGACGAACTCAACCCGTCCCCGCAAAAGGGCGGCGGTAACTTCATCTTCCTGCTGGAAGACAACATCAACGACGGTCACAACGGCGCCCTCAACCCGATTGTCGGTGATGCGGCGGGTCACAACCTGGACGCTCCCGGCCACGGCCTGGCTTCCGACGCTACGCTGACCAGCTCCCCCGGCGGTAGTTTCCCGGCGGGTTCACTGGGCTGCAGCAGCTGTCACGATCCGCATGGAAACGACGATTTCCGTATGCTCCACGGCGTCGGTTCGGTTCAGGACGACCTGTACACCTTCACCAACGCTGCACCGACGGCTGAAGGTCTTTCGATCTTCTTCGGCAGTGAAAGCAACAGCAACCATACCGCCTACCAGGGCGGCATGTCCGCCTGGTGCGGTAACTGCCACGGCGATTTCCACAACAACAACACCCAGTTGATTCACCCCTCCGGTTCAGCCATCGGCGGTTCCATTGCTACCACATATAACCTCTACAACGGAACCGAGGATCAGACCGGCGGCGATCCGCTGACGGCTTACCTGGCTGCAGTCGCGTTTGAGGATGGCGCGAACACTACCTCCTCGACAGCCGGTCCGACGGCCTCCTCCCAGGTTTCCTGTGTAACCTGTCACCGTGCCCATGCCACGTCCGGTCCGAACGCGGGCCGCTGGGACTTCAACGTTACCCTGCTGGAAGAGGATGGTGTTGAATCGGGTTCCTATGCGATTCCGGATCCCTACGCCTCGGCTAACCAGCGTTCGCTGTGTAACAAGTGCCACAACAAAGACGAGGACGATCACATCGTCACCCCGTAACCTTTTGCGGGAACAACTGGATCGTCATCCAGTCTAATTAGTAGACACACAGAAACAAGTCGGTGCCAGGTTGTGTCAGGCACCGACTTGTTTCCTTATAACGCCCGTATTCCAGGAATGATGGGCCATTCATACAGCGAGGATAAAAAAGTACCCATGAGATTATTGATCACGATCCTGTTTTTCATCGGCGGGGCACTTTTCCAAGCCCAAGCTGCAGGCACATCCACCGGACGGATCATCATCTATCTGGAGAGGGCTCAGCAACTCGGGACATCCTTTACCATTCAATTCGACGCCATCGAATTGGTGGGAGAGTATTCCCGCTTGAGTCTGGCTCCGATTATCCGTACGGTTAGCGGAGGTGTATTATCCCAACGTCAAATACTTCTGGGTGAGGGCAACGCCGAGGCGGGGCGCTACGGGCGTCTGATCCTGAGTGTGCAGGCCCAGATGGATGTGCGGAACCCGGCGGATTCGTCCGGGAAGGCGCTATTCTCCGGAGAACTCGAGGTTCCCCTCGAGATTGACGTCTTCAGGGGCGCGGCGGAGACGATATTTCTCCAGATCTCCACGAATCCAGTGGCCTACGACTCCCTGATCGTGAGCGCCCGAGCGATCGAGAAGACGGTTCCACCGGAAACGTCCTTAGCTTACGTTTCGAACGAGGAGTCGGGTACGGTAACGGTTATCGACCGGCTGTCGGGTGAGGTGGTTGCTTCGGTTTTAGCCGGCGGCTCTCCCCGGGGTATGGCGATTGCCCGGAACCGCGGACTATTATTCACCGCCAACGGGGAATCGAACAGCGTCTCGGTGATCGATATCCGCAATCAGCAACTGCGCGAGGTGATTGCACTGGATTTCGGCGATTCGCCCGAAGCGCTATGCCTGTCAAGGGGCGAAACCACCCTCTATACGGCGAACCAGGGCTCCAACAGCGTCACCGTGATCGAACTGGCCTCGCTGCACATCATCAACAAGTTATCCGTGGGGACGGGTAGACATCGCCACCGATCCCTGGAGCGGATCGGTTTATGCGGTCAACAGCCTGTCCGACAACGTCACCATTATTAATCCGAGAGACGTGACGGAGGTGAGGACGGTCTCCTGCGGATCCCGTCCGGTGGCTGTGGAGATAGCGTTGCGATCCCGAAAAGCTTATATCGCCAATTACAATTCCGGCAACATCACCGTATTAGATACTGAGTCTCTCACGGTTGAAGGATGGCTGAACAGTAACCGGTCGATCCGGGACATGGCATTGGATCCTTTCTCAGAGATGCTCTATTGCGTCATCGAGCAGTTGAACAGCGTGACACTATTGAAAGAACGGCTGAACATCGACATTGCGGAGATCCTCACCGAGGCGAGGCCTTTCAGGACCAGTTTCGATCCGGAGCGGAGTTACCTCTACGTGATCCACCGCGAGACGGACAGCGTCACCATTATCAACAAAACTTTAAGGCGGGTGCAGGGCAGCATCGCGACGGGTCGAAAACCGTACGCGATCCTGTTTCCCTGAGCGACTCGCCCACCGGGAACCTCCTGCCCTGTGTCTGGTTCGAAATGATAGTCAGGCTTTTACGTTGGATTGTAAATTTGTCATTGGTCGGGCTGGCCGTCGCGGAGGTGGGCGTCTGCGGATCAATCAACGGGAGCGTACGTCTATCGGGCGTCAGCACGGACACGGACAGCAGCCGGGTCGAATCCCTGGATCAGCAGTATTTTCTCAATTACGAGCGAGTTTTACTGCCTTTCGTCAACCTGCAAGCCTCCCTGCGATACCACGACCTGCAGGCCCGCAGCACCCTCGGTAGTGAAGCCTGGCGGGGCGAAATTCAACCGGCCCTTGATCTGAACTGGAAGAATCCATTTTTCAGCCTGGGTGCGAACTACCGCTATCGACAGGCCAACGGTCTGGATGTTAACGACGACTATCTATCTCGCAGCGCCGGTGTGTTCCTGAAAACACGCTTCGTGAGCTTACCACAGAGCACAATCCAGTACACCTGGGATCAGAACACGAACAACGTCAGCTCGGCGTCGCAGACTATCGAGGAGCGGCGTTTTCAGTACAGCACCAACTACAGTCTCAAAACGGCCTATTTCTATTACAGTTTTATGGATAGAGACGTCGAGAATCTGAGCTCGGGCGTGCGCGAAGACCTGCGTCAACACGTTTTCCGGGTGGATTATTCGGATCTTTACCTGGGGGGGCGGCTACGGTTTGCCGGCAACTACCTGTTCGACTACTCTGACCGGAAGGAATACAGCGGAGAATCAGTGGAGCCTCTAACGACGATTCCGATCATACAGGGACTTTACGTGGAGGACGGCACGCCGGAATTCGGCACCCTGGACACGCTGGGGACTCTGATCGACGGCAACCTCGCCGAGGCAACGTCGCCGGTCATCAACATCGGGGGCAGTTCCATTCATCAGAACATCGGCTTCGACCTGGGCTTGAGCCGGGAGATCAGCGAGATACACATTTATACAGACCGTCTTTCAGGGTCAGCGGTGGACTGGACCGTTTACGTGAGCAGCGACAACCTGAGCTGGTCACCGCTGGACGGGGGGTCATCATCGCTGTACAATACGACGTTGAAACGATTTGAAATCAGTTTCAGTCCGGAGCAGGGGCGTTATTTCAAGGCCGTCAATTCCGGGGTCAATCCGGAGCCGTTGGTATTCGTGACAGAAGTGCAAGCTCTGCTGTATTCGGACGTTCAGGATCCCCCGACGCTGAAATCGGAATTTCACCGGGTGGATTTGAATGCGTCGATGGAGCTTATGCGCAACCTTCGGTTTACGGCCGGAGCGGGCTACGGATCGGTTCCGGAATATTCCACGGGGCAGTCCCGACAGGATATAAACGCGGTGGGAACGATTTCTTACAGCCCGACCCGCTATTTCAATTCTGTGGCGCGCTACCAGCATGATTATACGGAATATTCGACCAGTGCCATCGGCTCTCATGAATCAAAAATCGCTTCATTGACGTTTCTGAGCAATCCGCTGGAAACCATGGAAATATCGCTGTCGGGCTCGCACTCTCAGAATGATGAAAACGACCTGGAGTCGCAGCGCGTCAGCAGCGGCTTGCTGCACCTTTCGACACTGCTGCTTCCGAATTTATCCTCGATCGCCGAGATCGGATATACGCATGACGACCGGTCCGTGCAGGATTGGATTACGAACAGCTGGCGATACCGCATCTCATTTGATGCCAAGGTTCTACGTTCTTTGAACATGATCGCAGGGTACAGCTTACAGGATTACGATTCAAACCAATCATCCTCGGTAGACCAGCGTGAAGAGGCGGACATCCGGTTCAATTACCGTTTAACCTCGACGATTTTCCTGCGCGGCGGTGGGACAATAAGCCGTGAGGACAATCAGCTTGAGGTGTTTCAGGACTACTCGCTGAACTGGAATGCGACTCGCAAGATATCGGCGAGCGTCTACACGCGTTTGGTGGACAGCAATTCGGGCTATCACACTCAAACGCTGAACGTGCAGAGTCAGTACAATTTAAGCAACCGAACCAACCTCTTCTTCGGTTACTCGCTGAATCGGATA
>JALGZU010000425.1 GCA_025774735.1 candidate division LCP-89 bacterium
CATCCCCCAGATGAGGGAACGCAATTGCCTCTCATCTCTAACGTAATGGTAAACGAGGAAGAAGAGGGATAGATGAATGATGACCCGCAGTTCAATCCCGGCTCTGGCCGTCGGTACACCCATCCCCAGCGTTGCATAGAGAAAAGAAAAAACGCCGACCAGGATGACCGCCAGCACGGGATATCCCAGGGGCTTGGGTATCAGGGTGAAATCGATGGTCACCTTTTTCAACAGCAGCCCCAACACCATAGCAAAGATGAGCAGGTCGGAGTAATACAAATCCCCCACCTTGATGGGTATCGTGGGAAATTCGAGCAACTCGAAAACCGTTGCCGTGGTGATGAGGATGATTAAAATATCGTGGGAAATTCGAGCAACTCGAAAACCGTTGCCGTGGTGATGAGGATGATTAAAATAAAGGCTTCAAATCTGCGGGCGAACAGTACCAGCAAGGCGGTCCCAATAAAAACCAGCGTAAATGGCTGTCTGAAATCTTCCAGACTGTTCCTGAGAAGGAAGGTCAGGGCGAAAAACGTCAAGCTTAAAAGCAGAGTCAGGACGTACGGATTTACCTTCGATACACCGGACTGTGGCTGACCGTCATGCATTTGGATTACAGGATTATGTTCTAAGTGCCTCATCATTCAAGTCGGAGCCCCGCTTCATCAGAGATACCCGAGGCTTTCGAGTTTCTTCCGAACGTCTGCTTCCTCCTTTTCAGACAGATACGCTTTTTCCTCTGAGTTCAGCGAGAGCAGCTCGGACGGCTCGGGCACACTCAATTCCGCGAATAAATCTGAGAGTACCTTCCCACAGAATTTATCCGGAGGCTGGATATTCTGCCAGGCTAAAATCGTGGCAGGGATGTCCAGGAGGTCGGCGTCAAACCGGACCGGACGGACGTCTTCTCCCGCGAGTAAATACATTCCCCGCCGACGGTGACAGCCATTCCGGAAATTCGGTTTTTCGAAAACCTCCGGCCGATTGAAGGCGAAATCGGACTGCACTGCGCCGCTGAGCGTTTCCACGACCAGGTCGGGCGCATCGGTCAGCCGGGGGTCTTCCACGTCGAAGATCTCCTCGCCCCGGTGCACCACAAGCACAACGGGATCTTGGTTCTGCTCGAGTGTCTGCCGGAGATCCTCTCTCACACGGGTGTAATGTTCCAGGCTGACGATGCCTTCCGGCTCACGCCCTTCGAGGTTGATGTAAACCGGCAGCCACTCCTCGCCCACGTTGCCGGCGTAGGCCAGGGTGCAGGTCCAATCGACTGCAGCCAGATCGGCGTGGCGGAAGCCGCGCAGTTTCAGTTTCGCCAGCGAATCGGACAGCCGCTGACCTTGGCAACCGAGACGTTTCATCCCCGCCAGCAGACGCCGCCGGACCGCATAATTAATACGTATACTTCGGGGTAGCGCCAAGCTTTCAACTTCGGCCGCGTCATCTGACTTTAACCGCAGGAATCCCTTCCGGCGTAGCCAGTCATTGAGATGCCAGATGCCCTCGACCGGTCCGAAGCCATGATCCGAAAAGACGATAATCCGGCCGTCGGATCCCGCCCAGTCCAGCATGCGTGCCAGGTACCGGTCGAGACCGGCAAAGTAGGCCTCCAGCCGAGGCAGATAGCCGAACTCATCGTCACCGCTCAACACGTCCCAGAAGAAGTGCTGCAGTTCGTCCACATCCCGGGCTACCGAGAAGCAGACATCCGGATTGACCTCTTCGATCAGGCGGTCGGTCATTCGCACCAGGGTCCGGTGGGCCGCTTCCAAATGATCGAGGATGTGATGTCGGTTTTCCCTGGCGAGTTCCCAGGAGCGGCCGGCGGAACCTCGTTCGATCAGTGGATTAAGCCGTTTGGCCAGCCCTTTAGGATAGGAGAAAGTACTCTCATCATCAGGTGTCGGCAATCCCGAGACGATCGCCCCGTTGACAGGCCAGGGGGGATAGGTCATGGGCACTTTCAGAGAGAGGACGGCGCCTTGCTGACCCATCAGGTCCAGGATGGTGGGCCTGGGAAGCCAACTGGCATTGACAGTGGTTCTCTTTCTCTTGTGGGGATGCCAGGCGAGGAAATCGAAAATCCCGTGCCGTTCAGGCGCCACACCGGTCAAGATCGAAGACCAGGCGGAGGCGGAATTGACCGGCACGACAGATTCAAGGTTCCCCCAGGCTCCCCGTTCGCGCAAGTTTCCCAGGCAGGGCATTACATCCCGTTCGATGAGAGGATCCAGCGCCTCCCAGGTACCGCCGTCGATGCCGAAAATCAGTGTACGGCGTCTGCTCTCGTCGCTGCAAGATTGCTTCATGGACCGGCTCCTAAAATCATCTGTAGTCGGAAGGGATTGAATTCCACGGGTCCCACGGGATTGTTCTGTGATCCGATATCCCGCCCGTCTATAATGCGTCCCGGAATGCCCTCCAGGTTTTCTCCATCCCAATAATTCATCAACGCGAAAACCGTATCCGCCTGTTGACCGGAGTTGCCGTTCACGCGCAGGATTATCTGAGGCATATCACGAAAGTTATTGTCGCTAATTACCGGATAACAGCCGTTATAAAGGTAGAGCCCCTCACCGGAGGGATTGGAAATATCGTTGTAGCGCAATATTCCAGTGAAACCGGATTCGGCATAGAGTGCGCCCACGCCACCGGAGATCAAATTATATTCGATGACCGACGATCCATATCCGCTTGACCAGATGCCATCGCCGCAGTCGATGACGGCATTATGGTGCAGTCCTGCCTGCGACACGCTCTTTAATTCAATGCCGCTCCCGGCCATACGTAAGATCAGATTGTGATGAAACTCCGGGCTGGACTGGTCCGAAGCCAACCCTGTGAAGCCGTCCTTGACGATGCTGGACTCCACGACACCCTGCGATAATCCCTGAAAACTGACTCCTGCCACATTACACAACTCAAATAGGCAAACGCTCACGTTCAGAGTGCCGCCGGTAACCCTCATTCCCGTCATGGCGTGACGAACTGCCATTCCTGAAATCGAGCATACCTCCGATGGTTGATCCAGGTCGATGCCTCCCCAGGAACCACCAGTTGTAGCGATATCGTGTGAAGCCCACATCCGGACAGGCTGCGAGGCCGACGCTTCAACCGTCAGAGCACCGTTTACAATAATAGAGACATCTTCCTCGATGAGGGCGATCACGGAAGGCTCGATGGTCAGCGTGAGACCCGATGGAACTATCAGATCCTGACTTA
>JALGZU010000426.1 GCA_025774735.1 candidate division LCP-89 bacterium
ATCCTCTGGGCTCGGGGGAAGGCGAAAGGTGCGGAGGCCTTCGCTCTGCTGAGTTATATTTTACGTCAGGCGTCGTGCAGCGCTCTGAATCAATATTGCCTGCCTCTGCCGGATGTTCTATTGAATCTGCTCGAACCCGGCGGGGATGGAGGAGGTTTCTATATCAGGAAGGACGCGACCGAAGAGGGCGGGGGGATGCAGGATTATCTGACTGAGAGGCGGCGAGAGGCTTGTGCGCTCTTAAATCGCGGGGGCGATCTATACGGTAATCTGCTCCGCGCACGGTCGGATACTGACATGTCTTTTGTGCTTGTGCACCATATTGATGATCAGATCATGATGCGCTGGACGGATAATCCGGCTCGGCCGGCATCGATCGTCGAAGCCGTCCGGAATCACGGCCGGGTCAAGCTGCGCATACACGGACCTGAAAAGGTGATGGCGGAGGCTCTAACCAGCCTGGATGAATGGGAACGGGGTGTGGCCCGGAGTCTGCTTGAATCCGATCTGGAGATCGAGAGCCTCGGCTATTACACAGCCCGGGAGCCGGAAGTTCTCCGCTTTCTGTTCTGGCGCAGATGGGGCGATGAATCCGTCCGAGACATCCGAACCTGATCATCGACAGTTTTCACCAACATAGTTCCTGAAGCTCTCACCTCCAATTCTGATTGGTTACCAGCTATCCCAGCGGCGGCGCGGGAAGAGAACCCGGCCGATCAGGATGGCTCCCAGACCCACGAAGAACGCCCCCACCAGAAAAGAGAGCAGTTCCGGATATGCCCAGAGCAGAAGGCCGAAAAAGACCAGGAGCGCCCCTACCCAGAAGGAGGGCCGACGATAGGCAGGTATGTTTTCATCGATCATGTTACATCCCGTAATAGTGGACAGTCACTCATTAAAAGCGCGTCGCTGACATTCGTTCCATTTGAGGTAAAATGGGGAGGAATTGCCTCAAAGTAATAAGGTAATTTTAGACTTGATTTTCAATAAAAATAATAATATATTGCTTGTCTACCTCTAAAACTCAGCAATGGTATCGAGATTGAAAAACCGGAATATCGTAGGAGAGAAACTCATGCTTGCTGAAAGAGAACGGATGCGGCAGGATGAGGAAGGCAACGATCGCCGACTGCTCCTGGATATGCTATGGACCTATAACCGGGCAATCGTTGAGATTCTGCAGGAATCCGAAAGCGACGAACAGGCCCGGAATAGCCTCTATTCTTATTTCTGGCTTCTGGAAAGAGGTTACGATCTCAAAGAAGATACGATCCATTCAGAGGAATGGGATCTCGGCCGCAAGTGTCTGCGCGTCGCCAAGAACCTCATCTCGAGACGATCTCAGCGGTTGACGGGCTTCAACCTGGTCGGATTACTGAGAAAACTGTCCAAGCCCGAGCAGTGTGATGGAGCCCTGAAGAAGGTCCATGCGGGCTTCATCGTGGAACTTGAACGCCTCTTCGCCGGGTGTAGAGCGAGATCCGGCATCTACCGGGATCAGAGACTGTCGGACTTCTTCCAGCTTGAGGGGCGGGAAGCCTCCGAAGCGCGCGGCACCGACCTGGATATACTTTCCGCCTGGATGCAGGAAGGTATCACCCGCTTCCCCACCGGATTTGATCCGGCCATCGCCAAACTGCGCCAGAAGAACAGGAAGAGAATCCTCAAAGCATTTAGTGCGAAGGATAAAGACTGGGACGACTGGCACTGGCACCTCAGGCATGTTGTGCGCACCGCGGATGACCTAACCGGATTGGTCAAACTTTCCCCGGAAGAGCGACAGGCGATTGAAGGCAGCGTCCTCAATCATCTCCCCTTCGGAATCACGCCGTACTACACCCACCTGATGGATCCCGATCCGGGCGGAGTGAACGACCGCGCCGTACGCTACCAGGTCATCCCGCCGCTGGAGTATGTGGAACGCATGACTGCAGGGCGCAGGAAGCACGATCGGGCCTTCGATTTCATGCAGGAGAGGGACACCTCACCCATCGATCTGATCACCCGCCGTTATCCCATGGTCTGCATTCTAAAGCCCTATAATAGTTGCTCACAGATCTGCGTCTATTGTCAGAGGAACTGGGAGATCGAGACCTGCCTGGATCCCAAGGCAATGGCGTCACGTGAGCAGCTGGACGAGGCAATCGAATATATCGCTAAAACACCGACGCTGAACGAAGTGCTGGTGACGGGCGGTGATCCCCTGATCATGGGGGACGACCGCCTGAAGGACGTGCTGGACAGGCTGGCGGCGATCCCGCACGTAGAGATGATCCGGATAGGCACCCGCACCCCGGTCGTCCTGCCCATGCGCATCACTGAAAAACTCGCTGATCTGTTCGCCGGGTATATACAGCCAGGGCGTCGAGAACTCTGCGTCGTGACGCACTTTGAACATTCCTATGAGGTGACTCCTGAAGCGGCTCAGGCCGTCAGCCGCTTGACTCAGCGCGGCTTAACGGTCTATAATCAGGTCGTAAGCACCTATGCAAACAGCCGGCGTTTTGAATTGACTGCTCTGCGGCGTGCCCTGAGGTTGATCGGCGTGGAATCGTACTACACCTTCACTCCCAAGGGCAAGGAAGAGACGAACTGGTACCGGATACCTATCGCCCGGTTGCTGCAGGAACGCACCGAAGAGGCGCGCTTGACGCCCGGGACTTGGCGCACGGACGATACGGTTTTCAACGTCCCCCGGCTGGGGAAGAATTACCTCAACCGACATCAGGATCACGAAGTCATCTCCATACTGCCCGACGGCCGGCGGGTCTATGAGTTCCATCCCTGGGAGAAAAATCTAGCCCTGGTCGACACCTACCTGCACACCGACATCTCCATTTACGATTACCTGGATCGGCTCGAAGAGTCCGGTGAGAATCCGGAAGATTATGCGACCATCTGGTACTATTTCTGAGAG
>JALGZU010000427.1 GCA_025774735.1 candidate division LCP-89 bacterium
CATCAATCTGGATCTGTCGGGTGGGGGAGAGGGTCATCTCACCTTTTCGGGCAGGCCCTTCCCGGCTCTGGCCGCGCTCGTGTTCTTGATCGTGACGGTGATCCTGGTGATCCGCTGGTATTCCGGTTCGGAAGTGGCCGACTGGATGGGGGAGACCGGCAAGCTGGCCTGGAAGATCGTACCGATTCTCCTGGCGGGCGTCTTCGTCGCCGGCATCGTCAAGGCGTTCCTGCCTCAGCAGGTCGTGCAGGCCTGGGTGGGAGGCAATTCGGTCGGGAACAACCTGCTGGCCGCGGTCTTCGGCGCGCTGATGTACTTCTCCACGCTGACTGAAGTCCCCATCGTCAAGGCTTTGATGGACTTGGGCATGGGTAAGGGACCGGCTTTGACTCTGCTATTAGCCGGGCCGTCGCTGTCTCTGCCCAACATGATCGTCATCGGCCGGGTGATGGGAGTCAAACGCACCGCGGTGTACGTCCTGGCCGTGATCGTGCTGTCCACGCTTGGGGGCGTGTTGTTCGGAAGGTTCGCTTAGAACGCAAAAAGATAGAAGGTTATGAGATGAAAAAGATCGAAATTCTGGGCGTCGGCTGCGCCAAGTGCACGAAAGCCGAGGACGAAGTGCGCAAGGCAGCCCTGAGCCTCGGCTGGACGGAAGGGGAAGAGTTCACCCTTGAAAAGATCACCGAACCCGGCGCTATCGCCTCCCGGGGCGTCCTGATGACGCCCGGCGTGGTCGTGGATAACAGGATCGTATCCACAGGCAAAGTGCCAAAACCGAGGGATATCTTGTCCTGGTTGAAGTAAAAAAGGCGAGCAACTGCTCGCCTTCGCTGTCTATTTCGTCATTGCGAGGAATCCGCCGCATGGCGGATGACGACGCAATCTCATCCCTGCGGACGCAGGGATCTAGAGGGGCTACCCAATCGGGTGCCCTACATTTTAATCTGCCTAATCAGTGTAATCAGCGCAATCTGCGGTTCAACAATTTTCCTACTTCACCACCATCACACGCTTCGCCAGCGCTTCCTGGGGCGTTTCCAGGCGGATGATGTACACTCCCGAAGCGTACTGTGCAGGATTCCAGAGGAAGGCATGCGTTCCGGCGGGCTGGCGGCCGCTGACGATGGTGGTCACCTTGCGGCCCAGGAGGTCGTACACCGAAAGATCCACCTGTTCTGTAGCGGCCAATGTAAAAGTAATCGAAACAGTCGGATTGAACGGATTCGAATAGGCCTCTAAAGTGGTTTCGTTTTGTAGGGCGGGGGTTCTTCCCCCGCCAATGTTTGTATCGGCGAATCCTTCCCCAGAATCTAAAGCTCCTTCCTTGGTAAACGACAGATGATCCTCATAGTCGATACTCGGGCTGACAGGATCGTATTCACCGATGTAAGCATTCAGAGTGTATGTACCGGCCGGAGCGTTGGCGGGAACGGTCAATTCCCGGTCCCGGTTCGCCGACCAATAAGAACCCATATACAGATCCTCAACCGGCCCCAGAACCGGTCCGAAGATACTGCCGTTCGGCAGTGTCACATCGCACCAGATGTCGCCGGTATAAGGAACCGGTCCTAAGTTCCTTCCTTTGATATAATATTCGAGGACACCGCCTGTGGCTGGAAAGGAGGTTGTGTCCAGCGCAGTGAGATGGATATAGGGCAATCCCACCGTTGTCGAGAACGGATGAAATTCAGTGAAGTTATAACCATAGTCGTCACTGTAATAGATGAAGATTTCACCGCCGCCGGTATAATATCCATCCCCCATGGCAATAAAGACATCACCTGTGGTCGTGCCCGCTTGCATCTGGGTGATATAATAGCTGGTATCAGGAAAGTTGTGAGTCCATTCAAATGTATATCCCGTATCAGCGCTAAAGAACAAATCACCAGTGTGACCATCGTAGAAATAGAGCTCACCTGGTAAAGCGCCACGGCTGATTCTGGTATTATATCCACTTCCATACACAGGGAGCGTTGATATGCAAACGAAGTCATCGGCGAAATTTATGCTGCGATAAAGCTCCCCATCTTGGCTATCGAGAACAAAGAATTCTCCTTCATTGATTCCTACCGTATGGATGAAGTAATTTACATCTAAACCTTCTGGGTAATGGATGTCCCAAGAACCACCGTAATTTATACTGTATTTTATTACTCTCTCAGGGATCCAATCAAATGTATACATTTCCCCTGGGTATCTTCCCGTTGATATACTGTACAATGTCGAGCCAACAGGATCCCAGGTTGCCCCATAGTTTTGGCTGAGCCAGATTATACCGTAGTGGTTTATAAGATATCCCGGCGTTGCGTCAGCAATCAATCCGCCGTCATAATATGCGTTCGGCACAAAGATATTGAGAGTTTCACCGAAATCATCACTGTAATAGAGATTCGCGGTAAAACCCTCTCCTGGCCCCCAAAGGTATAATCCA
This sequence comes from candidate division LCP-89 bacterium, assembly GCA_025774735.1. The sequence goes on from JALGZU010000427.1 coordinate 2,435, forward strand.
CCAGGGCAGGTGGGATCCTTGGTAAAGCTTCCCTCGGAAGCAAGAACTGTAGTGAAGGATACTAAGATCGCTAGTAATAAGGAAATTAACTTCATGGCTCGTCCCTTCTGAAGCAAATGTAAATATAACCACAAAACTCCCCAAAGTCAAGAACTTCTTTTCAGCGGGGTAAGATTTTTAAGCAAAATAAACAAGGCGAGCATCCGCTCGCCTTGTACGTCATCTATCTGTGTGTGACTCTATCTCAATCCACAATCTTGATCTTGATGCTGCCCAGACCCACTTCGGCATCGACGCTGACCCGGTGGTCGGCATCCTCCCAGCTCGAGGTGCGGTAAAGACCGTTGCGCACCTCCCGGATGGCCCGATCCAGGCTCACCGAAGAGAGGAATGAACCTTCCTTGTACACTTCCACGCCCAGCGCTTCGGGGATCTCTATCTTGGCGCTGCCCAGCCCGACTTCCAGTTTCAACTCGGCCTCTACTCGGCCTCTTTCACTTTCCACTCGCCGCTCAGGTCCAGTTCGGCGGAACCCAACCCGCACTCCAGGGTGAGGTTTTCGAAGTTGGCGTTGCCCAGGCCGTAGGCGTTGCATTCACCCAGGCCGACCTCGATGTCGATCTCTTCGATCATCTCGCTGTTCGGCTCATCGCGCGCACCTTCAGGCCGGTCATGTCCAGATCGCCTTCCACCAGGCCGATCTCGATGGAGAAGATGATCGGCACTCTGGTGCTGAAGAGCAGCTCCCAGCGGTCGTCGGAATCATGGTGACCCTTCTTGTGGTCGTCGTAGTCCCTCTCGCCGGATTCGATGGTCAGCCGGCCGGATTTACCCGATTTTCTGAAGCGGATTTCCGGCTCGTCGTTCTCGGTGTTGTAGGTGATGTCGGCTTCCAGCAGGTTGTTGCCTTCAACTTGACCGATGATCAGCTCGGCAATGCCGATGCTTTCATGATGTCACCTTGAGGAGTTATCTCGTGCGTTTATATGAAACCGGACGGTCAGCGGGTCAGTTCCCTTTTTCGATGAAGATATCCCCTTCAACGGTACTCAGGTCGATTACGGGGCCGCCTCCGTTGATGTCACCGGTGGCGGTGATGTAACGGGTGCCTCCATGGATGATCAGGCCCTTGCGTGCTTCGAATTCGTCATCTTCAACGATTTTCAATTTGAAGTCGCTGCGGATGGTGTGATCCGAATAGGGATCCATCAGCCTGACTTCAGCGTGGATGGTGGCTTTGACGTCGGCTGGCAGCCGGAGATCGATGTCTCCCCCGGACGAGCTCAGCTTGACTCCCCCCGTCAGCTTGCCCACAGTGCTGGCCTGGATGTCGCCGCCTGAAGTTTCGCCTTCCAGCCTCCCGGCGATTTTCTCCAGTTCCAGGTCTCCTCCGGAGGTAGAGACTTCCACGTCGCCCATGATCGCATCAACGTCGATGTCACCGCCGGAGGTGCGGCCGTAAACGTCGCCGGTGATCTGCGAGGCGCGGATGTCGCCGCCGGAGGTCTTCAGCTCGATGTCGCCCTCGACAGAGCGGGCTTCCAGGTCTCCTCCGGACGTCGAGGCTGAGTGGGAGGCACCTTTCACGTCGCTTAGGTTGATGTCACCACCGGAGGTGGAGAGATCCAGGTCGCCGACCACGTGACGGGCTTCCATGTCACCACCCGAGGTGGACGCCCGGGTACGGCCGTTAACGCCCTCCAGCGTGATATCGCCGCCCGACGTCTTCAAGGTGAACGGACCCCTGGTGGCGTTCTCCATTTCAACGTCACCACCGGCTGTTTTCACGTTCACGTCGCCCTCGACGTCATTGAGATTGATGTCACCGCCGGCGGTTTCCGCTTCGATCTCGCCCGATACGTCTTCGATTTCGACGTCCCCGCCAGCTGTTTCGAGGGTGGCCTCACCCATCAGGTGCTGCAGTTTGACGTCACCTCCCATCGTCTCAGCGTCCACGTTGAATTTTTCGGGGACTTCCACTCTGTAAGAGGTGGTGATATAGCGCCGCATGCGGTTCTCATAGCCGACCACCCGGACGCTGTTCCCCGATTTGGAGACGCTGGCGCGGTAGCGTTCGAAAGCGTCTTGAGCCTGCTTTTCCGTATCAACGTCGAAGAGGAACTCCTGGATGACGACCACCTGATTTCCCGATCCGCCGGTGATGGTCACATCGCCGATCAGGTCATCCATGGTCAGCTCGCCGCCAGCTTTCACGTCGAATTTTTCGGTGGAAACGGCCAGGAAGCCGCCTCTCTCCTTGGTGATGTGTAGTTTCTCATGCCGGGTCTCGCTTCCGGCCAGAGCCGTTGCCGCCAGCAGGACGAGGCTCAGGCAAATCGTAAGTATGGTTCTTTGTGTCTTCATCATTGTTCTCCTTTCAGAGCTGAGCCCCAGGGCTCAACCCGCGCGTTTATCTTCCAAATCTGATCATTTCGTAGCTCAGGTCCGACTTGCGTATGGCCTGGTCGGCCTTCATGCGGACGTAGTCGTTGGAATCGGCCTCCAGGGCCTTCAGCAAAACGGATTCGTTATCGGTGGTGATTTCATCAGCCAGAATCATGTCGATGGCGCGGATGCGT
>JALGZU010000428.1 GCA_025774735.1 candidate division LCP-89 bacterium
CGCTGATTGAATGGATTGGGAAAGCAGGGATAGAGCTGAACTTCTTCGGGCTGAAATGAAATATCTTCAGGTGAAACACCCACTGCGAAATCGAACCAGTCGAGAATCGCTGCCATCAGGGCATCCCTCGAAACCGATATCCCCGCGCTGTGCACCGTCTCCAGTGGGAAGGCCAAATACGCCAGCTTGTAATCCCCCTCAAAGTAGATACCGCCCGTGTACGATCCGCCGCTGTATGTGAACGCGCTGTCGGCTTCGCCCAGCGGATTGATGACGTCCAGTGATTGAAAGTTCCCGGCCCCCGTTGCCCCAACCAAAAAGAGCGAATCGTTCGAACTGGTGAAGGGGCACCCGTCCACCCCATATGCCATAAACGCGCCCAGAGCCGAATCCGCCACGAATTCGGCTTGCAGGTAATTCTCATAGAACGCCGTCCCCCCGATGTCGGCCCCGGCGTTTTTGCTGGAAAGCAGAAGATTGCCGCCGCCGTCTAAGTACCCCTGAACGGCCATCTGTTCGGTGAAAGTCAGTGTCGAAACGGCATCGTCGCCGGTCGCCCAGACCACGGCGTCGTAGCGCGTTAGTTCTTCCGCTGTGATGGTTCCGTAAAGCTCTTCCCACACGTCCACGAACATATCCAGAAGTCCGAAAGACGTCAGGTAGAACTCCTCGTAGGCGGCGCCCGCGTCGTCGTCGACCAGCAATACTGGCGGCCTGCCCAGCTCAATCTGAAAGGGCAGCTCGACGACGGTCTCGTCGCACGTGATAGTCAGAGTAAAATCCGCGAAATGTGGTTCCGTCGGCCCGACGCTGAAGGTGAACGGTTCGGACAAATTGGTAACAGACATTCCCGGAAGGATATCGTCGAACGCGCAGCTGGCGCTGGTCAAATTCACGGCAGGATCGCCGCACGAAATCTCACCTGAAACGTTCGTGGCCGGTTCACCGGCAGTGCCGTTTTCCAGGGTGATGATCAGGTCGCAGGTTTCTCCCGGATCGGCGCGGCCGTCAGCATTTCCGTCGTCGTTAATTGCACACTCCTCGATACTCAGCATCGGCACGAACAGCGCAATGAAATCGACCGTATTGCCCGAGAAGTTGGGTACGGCTAACACGTTGTCCTGCCGGTTGAAATCGAGACCCGCCGGATCGGCGTGTGGACTGGAAATGAGTGTCGGCGGATTAGTGAAGGTGCTGTCGTAGCGGTAAACGCCGCCTGCACCGAAATACGACGCTAGGTAAACATTCCCGAAGGGATCCATCGTAATCCCGTCGAAAAATCCGACGGTCGTGATGACCAGCGTTGAAACTGAGGAATCCTCCAAATCGACCGCGTAGAGGGGGGCATTTGCCGTCCATCCGGCGGCGATTAACCGGTTGTGGAGCGTGATCGTAGATGATGTCCTGCGGTAAAGTTCCCAACCCGGACGGTACGAAATAACTGTAAGTGGTATCGCTGAGATAAATCTTATAGATCATCCCATAAGTGTCCACGACGTATAGATGCCCGGATGAATCCGCCGCCATGCCGTCGAGGTTGTTCAGGGCGGGAATCACCAGGCTGAAGACGATCTCACCGCTGTCCAGGTCGATCCCGATCAGGCTGTCCGCAGATACGTACAGGGTGTTCCCCACAATGCAGTTGCCAGCGCAGAATCCCAATCCCTGCGCGAAGTAACTCTGTACCCCGTTCGAATCGATCTGCACGATGGCGCCGTCACCGACGTTGGAGACCAGATAGCGGTTGTTCTGATAATCGAAGGCCACGCTTTCCGGATTGAGCAACAGATTCTGACCGTAAACCGAAGATAGAGCCAATATTAGCGCGCTTGCTGTAGTTAACACGCTTCTAAGCATGTCTCCTCCTGAGCATTCAGTGGGTAAGCGGATTTTTAGATAGGAGTAAGCGGGAAATTAGCTCTCTGCCGTGGATCCCGGCCATTGCAACAGAATGTTGTGGCTCGGAAGGTAAGATGGGTGGGCTTGGGGGAATACGGCATGGGCGAGAGACAGATGCACCGATAAAAATGAACACAGCTCCTCCATTTGCTGTGAAATTTCCAATAGAGCCGCATCTGCCCGTTACAGCTTACTTATATGTTGCAAAATCCGCACCGACGCCCAAGAGTATAATTATGTAAAATATAAATAGTATGTTATCAGGCGATAGTGGTGAAACCAGTGTGCTGATTCGGGACGTTGCCTGGCGAGGCTTGTTGCGAGATGCAACTCTCTGCAGCGAAAACAGGAGAAACTCTGTGCAATTATTTCGTAGGGCGAAGGGCTCAAATTATAGCTAACTATCTGCATGTTAACCGCTGGCACATCCTTTGCAAAATAAATTATGGGCTTGTTGAGGACTTTGAGGTGGCTTGTCTTCGAGTGTTGTTGCGAAACGATGCTCGATGTTCTGTTTTTGGCTGATTGTAGGGCAGAATAAAAGCTGATGGAGGAGTCCTGAAATGAGAAAGGCTGCTTCTGTACTGATCGGTGCGCTCGTCGCGGTAACGGCCTGGGCGCAAGATCCCAACTTCGACTATCCCTGTTTCATCACCAACGATGATGGGTATATCGTCGAAGATAATAACTACTGTGCGCCCTGCTTTGAGGATTGGGACGATGACGGCGACATCGATATGATGGTCGGCGTCTTCTATGATGGAAATATCTGGTATTACGAGAATGTTTCCACGGGCGTAATACCGGATTTCGCCCCGCATACCGTCCTCGAAGCCGATGGTGCACCCATCGCCGTGACTTACGGTTGATGCATCGGAGCAACTCCACGGATCGTGGATTGGAACTGGGATGGCCTGAAGGATATCATCACCGGTGAAGCCGATGGGAATGTCCGCTTCTTCAAGAACGTCGGTGTCCCGGCTGGACCGCAGTTGACCTTCGACAGCTACATACAGTTCGATGATGACACCCTGGACGTGGGTAACTATTCAACTCCCTGGGTGGACGACTGGAACGAGGACGGTCTGAACGATCTGCTGGTGGGTGAAGAAGATGGGAAGGTCTTCCTCTACATCAACGTCGGCAGCAACGAACATCCGGTTTTCGACGTGGAGGATTACTTGTATCTGTCGAACAACGACGTGCTGGATTTCGGCTTCCGTTCGAGTCCCATAGTCGTCGACCTGGATGGCGATGGCGATAAAGACGTCGCCAGCGGTGATAACCTGGGTAAACTGTATTTTTGCGAAAACCACGGCACCAATGCCGATCCACAACTCTCCGCTCCTGTCGCACTGTGTACCGGGACGACCACCATCATCGCCGGGGGCACCACGCGCCTCGCCCCCATTGACTGGGATTTCGACGGCGACGTCGATCTTATGGTCGGGAATTGGTATCCCCGCCTCCAGATCTTCCTGCAGATCCCGGAAACCGCACCGGCCCCCGAGGTAATCTTGCAGAACAACGGTGGCTGGATCATTCCTCCTTCTGGAGGGATAATTGACTACACCCTTGGAGTGGACAACCAGACCGCTTCCGCCGCTACGGTGGATGTTTGGACCGAGGTTAAGATGCCCATTAACGGCTTTTACGGCCCTCTGGTTTACCGCCCTGACGTCACTGTGCCGTCAATCACCTCGGTCTCCCGGAATCTGATCCAGAATGTACCCGGATCTGCGCCTTACGGCGACTATGAACTATACGGCTACGTGGGGGATTTCGACCAGTTGCAGATCTACAGTTGGGCCTACTTCAATTTTATAAAAATGATCTACTCGGCTGGTGGTAATGCAATTTCCGATTGGTACTGTTCGGGTTGGGATCAAGTGGTTGCCGGCCAAAGAGCAGCCGCGCTGCCCGAACGAGTCGAGGTGAGCGCATCCCCCAATCCCTTCAATCCCGCCACCACAATCAGGTTTACATTACCCCAGGCCACCCCGGTAAACCTGTCCATCTACGACATTTCCGGCCGCCTGGTGTCCCCGCTGCTCGACGGCTTCCGAGCCGCCGGAACTCACGAAGTCACCTTCGACGCCTCCGGTTTTCCCTCCGGCATCTATTTCGCCCGAATAGAGGCCGGTGATTTCGCCGCTATTCAAAAGCTGGTGCTGTTGAAATAGACATAGGTGATTCTACTTAAGGGGCGGGCTCTCATGTCCGCCCTTTAATTTTTTTCACTAATTTTATCCGATCCATTGACTTTTTCAGAGAAACATTGTATAT
>JALGZU010000429.1 GCA_025774735.1 candidate division LCP-89 bacterium
GGGCTCGCCGGGATCCTCCCTCTACAGCTCTTTCGGCTGGTATTTCGGCAACATCTACGTCGATCCGGTCGATCCGCAAAAAGTCTTCGCCCTGGGCGTGCCTCTGAAGCGGAGCACGAACGGCGGCCAATCCTGGTCAACGGTGGGGTACGGCATGCACGTGGATCACCACGCCTTCTGGATCAATCCCGATAACCCCAACCTGATCTACGACGGCAACGACGGCGGGGTGTACTATTCCACCGACGGCGGCAGCGACTGGACGAAGTGCTACGATCTGCACGTTTCCCAGTTCTACGCCATCGAAATCGATTACCTGAATCCCTACCGGCTCTACGGAGGCACGCAGGACAACGGCACCCTGCGCACCTGGACCGGGGCGCTCGACGACTGGGAGATGATCTACGGAGGCGACGGCTTCTACACCATCGTGGACTACACCAATTCCAACACCATCTTCGCCGAATACCAGTACGGCGGATTGGGCCGTTCCTTCAATGGAGGGAACAGCTTCTCGTCGGCACTCTCGGGCATCCCCTCCGGCGACCGGCGCAACTGGAGCACCCCGGTGGTCATGGACCCGAACGATCACAACACGCTCTACTACGGCACCTTCCGCCTCTACAAGACCACCAACCTGGCGGACGACTGGTTCGCCATCAGCGATGATCTCACCAACGGTCCGCCGAGTGGGAACCTGACCTATCACACCCTCACCACCATCGCCGCGGCGCCGACCGATCCAGAGGTGATCTACGTCGGCACGGACGACGGCAACGTCTGGGTGACGCAGAACGGCGGCGGGGATTGGACTTCGATCAGCTCTTCGCTGCCGGAACGCTGGATCACCCGGGTGGCGGTCTCACCCCAGGATGACGCCACCGCCTACGTGACCATCTCCGGGTACCGTTTCAACGAATACCTGCCCCACGTCTTCCGCACGACCAACTACGGATCGGACTGGCAGGACATCAGCGGCAACCTGCCCGAAGCTCCCGTCAACGTCATCGTGGAAGATCCCCAGAACCCGCAGCGCCTTTTCATAGGCACCGACATGGGGGCCTACAGCAGCGAAAACCTCGGCGTGACCTGGGAGCCGCTGGGCACGGACCTGCCCCTCTGCGCCATCGCCGACCTGAAACTGCACGACCCCACCCGCACCCTGGTGGCCGGCACCCACGGCCGCTCCATGTACAAAACCGTGCTCGACTCCCTGATCTGGACGCCCGACGTCACCATTACGCTGGCGCCGGAAAACCCGCCCATCCAGATCCCCGCGGGAGGCGGCAGCTTCAACTTCAACATCTCCGCGGCGAACAACGAGTCCCTGCCGCAGCAGGTGGACGTCTGGTGTGACGTCACCCTGCCCAACGGCAGCAGCTTCGGGCCTCTGCTGGGACCGGTCACGGTCACCCTGGGAGCCGGGAGCAGCCTGGCTCGGGATCGTTCGCAATCCGTCCCGGCGGGAGCGCCAACGGGAGCGTACTCCTACAACGCCTACATCGGCCAGTACCCCGACATTGTCTGGGAGAATGACAGTTTCCCCTTCTCCAAGCTGACGACGGCAGGACAGGGCGGAAGCATGGTCACCACCTGGGAGAACGGCGGAGAAGCCTTCCCCGGCGAGAGCACGGTCACCCCATCCGCGCAACCGGCGGAATTCGCTCTTCTGGGAGCCTTCCCCAATCCCTTCAACCTCGAGACCACCCTGCGCTTCGTGCTGCCGGAAGCGGCAAGCGTCAGGCTGACGATCTACGATGCCGCCGGGCGTAAGGTGACAGATCTGGTCAACCGCACCCTGCCCGCGGGAGTTCACGAGGCTCGCTGGGAAGCCGAATCATCCTCTGCGGGTATCTACCTCGCCCGGCTGGAAACTGGAGATTTCACTGCCGTCTCTAAAATGGTGTTGATCAAGTAGCATCTGGAGGAAAATAGAACGGAATGCAGCAGAAGGGCGGATCGCTTTGGGATGAGGGTTCGCCCTTTTGGTTTTAAAGGGGATTGCAATGAAGTGGTTGATGTTAGTGCTATTACTGCCTGTTCTGACCTGGGCGCAGGACTTTCCTTTTGAGCAGGAAATTAACACTATTCCAGTTGAAGTGACCAATTGGAGTGTTCCTGCTCCTTGGAGTTTTGGCTTGAGCTATAGCAATCCCTCTTTTGGTGACTTGGATCTAGATGGAGATCATGATCTTCTGGTGGGTAATTTCAGCGGTGATTTATTTAACTTCTTAAACATTGGAACAGTAAATGAGGCATTGTTCGAATGGTTAGATCAGCAGATTATTCCTTTTGACTCACTTGACGCCTGGGTTTGTCCAGAGTTCTGCGATCTGGATGCTGATGGCGATGAGGATCTACTTTTGGCGGATAATTCAGGAGTCGTTCGATATTTCCAAAATCAATCCTCGGCAGGTCAGATTATCTTCGAATTTGCTGGGGATTCTCTAAATGGTACTGATATTGTCAGCTGGATTTCGACAGTCGATATTAATGGTGACGGGGATTATGATTTGTTTGCAGGAGCGTACTACGGGAATGTATACTTTTTCGAAAATGAGGGAATCCCTCAGGTATACAATTTTTCACTTGTAACCAGTAACTTCGAGTCCATAGACGTGGGATACTTTGCCAATCCTACCTTTTGCGACATTGATGCAGACAACGATTACGATCTCTTCATCGGCAACAGCAACGGCAACATCTACTACTACGAAAACACGGGTGATTCGATCATCTGGAATTTCGGAACGCCGGTGGTCAACTGGCTGGGGATCGATGTGGGTGAATACGCCTCCCCCGAATTCTGCGACATCGATGACGACGGGGACTTTGATCTGTTTGTGGGACGGGAGTCGACCGGTAATAATCAAACTATGGGAGATATCTTCTTTTATGAAAATCTTGGAAAT
>JALGZU010000430.1 GCA_025774735.1 candidate division LCP-89 bacterium
CGCTGTTTTCGTTGTCCTTCGACCATAATTACTTGCCTGCTTCTCCGGATTCTTGACGGATGCCCAATTCATATTCATGCAGAACGGTGTTGAACCGGGCTACGTCGCGCCGTACCAACCTCACCTTCACCTGGTTGTCCAACTGGTGAGTGGCCAGTTGAAAACGAAGGTTCTGCAATTCCTCGCGTGCGTCTTCCAAACGCTGCGCCACCTCTTCGGCGGAAAGCTGTCTGATATCAACCATTTTCATTAGTTTGCCTCCCGTTCCACGAAGCGCGTCTTAATGGGAAGTTTGTGGGAAGCCAGCCGCAGAGCCTCCTTGGCAATTTCGTGGGATACACCTTCCACCTCGAATAGAATCCGGCCAGGTTTAACCACGGCAACCCAGTGCTCTGGGGAACCTTTACCTTTACCCATGCGCGTTTCGGCCGGTTTCTGGGTGAGGGGTTTGTCTGGGAAGATGCATATCCAGACCTTGCCGCCGCGCTTGATGTAGCGGGTGATGGCGACACGAGCCGCCTCGATCTGGCGGTTGGTGATCCAGCTCGGTTCCATGGCTTTGAGTCCATACTGACCGAAGCTGACTTTGCTGCCGCGTTGGGCGATTCCCTTCATGCGACCCCGTTGCTGCTTGCGGCGTTTAATTCTCTTTGGTGCTAACATGCTTATCTACAGATCTATCGGTTTCGGTTTAATCCTATCGAATCAGGCAAACTCACCGGATTGGTTCTTTCCCAAAATTTCGCCTTTACAAATCCAGACCTTTACGCCGATGGTCCCGTACGTCGTTTTGGCGGTCGAGGTGGCGTAGTCAATGTCCGCCCGCAACGTATGCAGCGGGATGCGGCCTTCCTTGTACTCCTCGCGGCGAGCCATTTCAGCTCCACCCAGGCGCCCCGCACAGGTAATTTTGATGCCCTCAGCACCCATGCGGCGGGTAGCCATCAGAGCCTTCTTCATAGCCCGGCGAAACGAAACCCTGCCTTCTAACTGGCGAGCGATACTGTCCGCCACCAACTGGGCTTCCAGTTCCGGCCGCTTCACCTCGACGATATTCAATTGAACGTCTTTCGACGTGAGCGTTTTTAGCTCATTCTTCAGGATATCCACATTGCGGCCTTTTTGCCCGATGACGATGCCGGGGCGAGCCGTATTGATCGTAAGGACGATGCGCTTGGGGGTTCTCTCGATGACGATGTGCGAGAGCCCGGCATTCTGAAGGCGCTGGCGGATATAGCGCCTCAGGAGGAGATCCTCTTCCAGCTTCTCGGAAAAATTCTTCTCATCAAACCAGTTCGAGAACCAGGTTTTATTGATGCCCAATCGGAAGCCGATCGGATTTGTTTTCTGACCCAAATCTACTCCTGGTATTAGACCGACAATGTAACGTAAAGATGACTGGTGCGTTTGCGGATGCGGCTCGCTCGCCCCATAGCCCGGGGACGGAATCGCTTCCAGGTGGGGCCTTCGTTGATTCGGATTTCCCGGATGACGGCGTCATCGATATTGATATCGCGCGCTTCTTCCCGGTCCATCATGTTCGCCAGGGCCGAGCGAATCGTCTTTTCGATGACCAGCGACGACCGCTTAGGCGAGAAGTGTAACAGGTTCAGAGCGTCATTGACCTTCTTGCCCCGCACCAAATCCGCTACCAGTATCATCTTACGAGGTGCAATTCGTACGTAACGGCAAATTGCCTTGGATTCCATTGCTCTCTATCTCCTCAGCGCACCTTGCTGGTGCGATCTGCTTTCTTGCCGCCATGGCCGCGAAAAGTTCTCGTCGGGGCGAATTCGCCTAACTTATGACCGACCATATTCTCGGTGATAAATATCGGCAGGAACTTCTTGCCGTTGTGTATCGCCAGAGTATGACCGACGAACTCCGGCGAAATCATGGACCGGCGCGCCCACGTTTTAATCACTTTTTTACGGCCGCTCTCGTTCTGCTTCGTCACTTTTTCGACAAGCTTCGCATCAAGATAAGGACCTTTTTTTACCGATCTCGGCATGATTCGTTCTCGCTAAGCTGCCAGCCTTCTGTTTATAAGTTCTTGCTGCGTCTCTATTTCATGTGTCGCGACTTTACGATCAGGTCGCTCTTCTTGCTTTTCTTGCGCGTCCGGTATCCCTTGGCCGGAAGCCCCCTCGGCGAACAGGGATGGCGACCGCCGGAAGATTTCCCCTCACCACCACCCATGGGATGATCGACGGGGTTCATGGCCACGCCGCGTACCCGGGGACGGCGCCCCAGATGGCGCTTCGCACCGGCTTTACCCAAGGTGACGTGAGCGTGATCTTCGTTGCCAACCTGACCAATTGTTGCCATGCACTCGACGTGAACCATGCGAACTTCACCGGAAGGTAGACGCAGGGTGGCATAATTTCCTTCCCGCGCTTGCAGCTGTGCAGATCCGCCCGCACCTCGCACCATCTGGCCGCCCTTGCCACGGCGCAGCTCGATATTGTGCACCATCAACCCGACGGGAATGGTTTTTAACGGGAGAGCGTTGCCCGGGCGGATGTCGGCTTCGGGTCCTGACATGACCGTATCACCCACTCCCAGGCCGTTGGGAGCCAGGATGTAGCGTTTTTCGCCATCCAAATAGTGCAGCAGGGCGATGCGTGCTGTCCGGTTTGGATCGTATTCGATGGCGGCAACTTTGGCAGGTATGCCGGTCTTATCCCGGCGGAAATCGATGATGCGATAGGCCCGCTTGTGACCACCGCCGCGGTGGCGAGCGGTGATTCGGCCGTTGTTGTTGCGCCCGCCGCTCTTCTTGAGAGAAACGCACAGGGATTTCTCCCGGCATTTGTCGGTCAAATCGCTGTGGTCCAGCTTGACCATGAAGCGCCGGCTCGGCGTATCGGGTTTGTACTTCTTTAGAGCCATTATTAAACGTTCTCGAAGGCCCCGAAAACCGGCCCATGGTCTTCAGCTTGCCTCTGAAGTGCATGGTCCGCACCTTGGTAACCTTCACGTCAAACCGTTTCTCAACTTCCTGGCGAATCTGAAGCTTATTGGCGTCCGGGTCGACCTCGAAGGCAACCTGGTTGAGTTGATCCTGCATGCGCGTGGATTTCTCTGTTAAAAGGGGCCGCTTTATTATGGTTCTGGCCTTAGGCATTTTTCAGGACCTCGATTAACGGTTGCACAGCGCTCTTCTGCAGTAGCACTGTCTTATTCTTGATCAACTCATACGTCGAAACTGCCGTCGACTTCTGCACCGTGCAATGCGGAAGATTACGCGCAGCAAGGTACAAGGATTTACTGTAATCGGGGAGCAGTAAAATCACCGAACCGGTCTCGGTTTTGAATCCCTTGAGGATTCCCGACAGCTCCTTGGATTTCGGCTCATCGAAGGGAAAATCATCGATGATGCGGAGCCCGCCATCCTGCGCCCTCGCCGCCAGCGCGGATCGCCGCGCCAGTTTCTTTACCTTGGCGGGTAGTTTTACGTCGTAAAGATGGGGCTTGGGTCCGAAAGACCGTCCACCACCCTTCCAGATGGGTGAGCGAATAGTGCCGGCTCGCGCCGTACCCCGTCCCTTCTGGCGCCAGGGTTTCCGGCCGCCGCCTCGAGCTTCGGATCGTGTCTTTGTGGAGTGATTTCCCTGCCGCATCCGGGCGAGCTGCCGCTTGACAGCCAGGTACATGGCGTGGCGGTGCGGCTCGATTTTAACGATCTCATCGGGCAGTTCGACTTCTTGCCCGGATGGTTCGCCCTGAAGGTTGTATACCGGAAATTTCATGATGATTATTCAGAAAGAACGATCTCCAACAATGAGTTCTTAGCCCCGGGAACGGCGCCTTTGATCAACAGCAGATTTTGCTCGGGCTCAACCTTGAGAACGGCCAGGTTTTTCAGCGTCACCCGCTCATTTCCCATCTGTCCCGGGAGGCGCTGTCCCTTCCAGACGCGCCCGGGATCTGTACCCGCGCCGATGGAGCCCGGATGGCGTTTGGCTTCGTGAGAACCGTGCGTGGCGTTGGGCCCTTTGAAGCCATACTTCTTGACTACACCTGCGAATCCGCGTCCCCTGGAGAAACCGGTCACGTTGACGCGCTGTCCGACCTGGAACCGGTCGGCACCGATCTGATCCCCGAGCTTAAACTCGCCTGCGTCGTCGAGGCGAAATTCCCTGAGGTAACGCAGAGGCTCAATCCCGGACTTCTTCAGATGCCCAATCCGGGGAAGGTTCAGAGCCTTTTCCGTGACCTTCTCGAAGCCGACTTGCACAGCGGTATACCCGTCAGTCGATTCGGTCTTTACCTGCGTGATCCAGCAAGGTCCGACCTGAATAAGGGTCGCCGGCATGTGGTTACCCGCCTCGTCAAAGATGCGGGTCATTCCTATCTTTTTTCCGAGCAAAAAACTCATGATTCCATTCGTCTAAGATCTTCGGCTGCTATGGCCGATATGTATAATCACGTCTTAATTTCGATATCTACGCCGGCGGGAAGTTCCAATTTCATCAAAGCGTCAATCGTCTTGGTGTTCGAATTGAGGATTTCGATCAGACGCTTGTGAATGCGGGTTTCGAACTGCTCACGCGATTTCTTGTCCACATTGGGCGAGCGCAGTACCGTGTAGATTGTCTTTTTGGTGGGCAGAGGAATGGGACCGGAAATCGCCGCACCGGTAGATCGTGCCGTACGGATGATCTTCTCCGCCGACTTGTCGATTAAGTTATGATCGTAGGCCTTGAGCCGAATGCGTATGTTCTGACCGGGCATCGTCCACCTATTCCAGAATTTTGGTGACCACACCGGCGCCGATGGTGCGGCCGCCTTCGCGAATCGCGAAGCGCAGACCCTCTTCCATGGCGATCGGACTGATCAGTTCTATCTTCATCTGC
>JALGZU010000431.1 GCA_025774735.1 candidate division LCP-89 bacterium
CAACAAGCCGATGCGCTACAAGGGCTTCCGGTTCTATCAGACCTCTTTCGACACTGAACGCCCCCGGGTCCTCGCCAGCATCGACAGCGCTCTTATGACGGTGGAACGGGTGGTTGACGAAGCTGTCCTGGATACACTGGTTGTCAGCCTGAACGAAGCTCTGGATCTGCCCAATGGTCGGCAGTTGGTCATGACCCGCTTCCTGCCCGATTTCCGCCTCAGCGGCAGTTCGGCTGTCAGCGCTTCCGGCGAATTGAAGAATCCCGCCGTTCTGTTCGAGGTACGGAACGCCGGCGAAGAGCTGTATCACCAGTGGAGTTTCCTGAAGAATCCCTTCGGGCATGTTCCCCAGGGAGCTGAATATACCTTTCAAGCGCTGGATATCTATGGTTTCAAGTCCGACGTTACCTATGCAACCATCCTGGAGGTGAATAAAAACCCGGGGTACTGGCTAATCTGGATCGGCTTCGCTCTGGCGACGTTAGGGCTGATCCTGGCGTTTTACCTGGTGCCGAAGCGGATCTGGGTCACGATAAAGGAGGAAGGTGAAGGTCAGTGCCAAGTATCTGTTGGCGGGTACAGTCGCAAAGGGAAGGATATGTTCTCCCGCTGGTTCGATGGCTGGGCACAGCGACTGGAGAGCAGAAGTAGTTAACATACAAGATGTTGTAGTATAATTTCGTTTGATTAGGCGCAGCTTGCTGCGCCTTTTTATGCTGTTCCCGGATGAATTCCCGAAGGCAGCGCAGTCACATCCGGCTTGACTTTCTGATGATTCTTGACTACATTTAGCCCGTCGAAGATTTTTTGCAGGAGACGTCCATGTCGACGAAGAAGATTGAGGAACTACGCAAGCTCAAAGCCCAGGCGATGCTGGGGGGGGGCAAGAAGAGGATCGAGGCGCAGCACGCCAAGGGCAAGCTGACGGCCAGAGAACGGATCGACCTGCTCTGCGATCCGGATACATTCCAGGAAGTGGACATGCTGGTGATGCACCGGTCCACCGCCTTCGGATTGGAGAAGCAGAGGATCCTCGGCGACGGCGTGATCACCGGGCACGGGAAAGTCAACGGGCGGTTGATCTTCATCTTCAGCCAGGATTTCACCACCTTCGGAGGATCGCTGTCGGAAGCTCATGGAGAGAAGATCTGCAAGATCATGGACATGGCAACGAAGATGGGAGCTCCGGTGATCGGCCTGAACGACTCGGGCGGAGCGCGGGTGCAGGAGGGGGTGGTGTCGCTGGGGGCTTATGCGGATATCTTCCTCCGCAATACCCTCACCTCGGGTGTTGTGCCGCAGATCTCCGCCATCATGGGACCGTGCGCCGGGGGAGCCGTCTATTCGCCGGCTATCACCGATTTCACGCTGATGGTCAAGAAGAGCTCCTACATGTTCGTCACCGGACCGAAGGTGGTTAAGACCGTCACCCACGAGGACGTCACCTCCGAAGAGCTCGGTGGAGCGGTGACTCACGCCACCAAGTCCGGCGTGGCGCACTTCGCCTGCGAGGGCGAGATCGACTGCATCGAGAAGATCAAGAAGCTGCTCTCCTTCATGCCGCAAAACAATATGGAGGATCCGCCGTTTCTCGAATGCACCGACCCCATCGACCGTCAGGACGTTGATCTGGACACAATCGTTCCCGAAGATCCCAACAAACCCTACAACATCAAGGACGTGATCTGCAAGATAGTAGATGACAACGATTTCCTGGAAGTGCACGAAGATTTCGCTCAGAATATCGTGGTGGGCTTTGCCCGGTTGAACGGACAGCCGGTGGGGATCATCGCCAACCAGCCGGCCCATTTGGCGGGCTGTCTCGACATCAATTCATCCAAGAAGGGGGCGCGCTTCATCCGCTTCTGTGACGCCTTCAACATCCCCTTGATCACCTTCGAGGATGTGCCCGGCTTCCTGCCCGGCACCGACCAGGAGTGGGGCGGCATCATCGCCAACGGCGCCAAGCTGTTGTACGCCTACTGCGAAGCCACCGTGCCCAAGATCACCGTGATCACCCGCAAGGCTTACGGCGGCGCCTACGACGTCATGAATTCCAAGCACGTGCGCGGTGACCTGAATTTCGCCTGGCCGACCGCGGAGATCGCCGTGATGGGGCCCAAGGGAGCGGTGGAGATCATCTTCGCCAAGGAGATCAACCGGTCGAAGGATCCCGAAGCGCTCACCGAGAAGAAGATTGCCGACTATGAGAAGATGTTCGCCAATCCCTACATCGCCGCGGAGCGCGGTTACGTGGACGCCGTCATCGAACCCTCCATGACCCGCTTCGACCTGATCACCGGCCTGGAGATGCTTCGCAACAAAGTCGATTCCAATCCCAAGAAGAAGCACGGGAATATACCACTTTAAAAGGCATTATTAGGAGATACCGAAGGTGCTGCTTGTAGTCGCACTGATCTGTCTGGGGTCACTCGTCCTTACCGCCCTGATTTTCTGGATCGTTGGGGAGCGGGTGCGGCTTCTGCGCAAGTCCACCTGGTGGATGATGCGCATGCAGGGCTTGAAGCGGATACTGAATTTTAAAGCCATTCACGGGTATGTATACGGCCGCTGGACGAATAAGTACGTCCACATCCTGATTCACAAAATCCTGCCTCGTCTTAAGCCGGGGGGCAAAAAGTGGCTCTCCGACCGCTATCACGGTAAGGTATTAACCCCGGAACTGGCCGAGGCTCTGATCACTCACAACCACGATATACCCCACCAGGATCTGGAGCAGATTATTCCATATCCATTAGCACGGGATATTGTGCTACAAGGCCCGCCCGATGTTGGCGTCTTCGGTTGCGCCTGCCGTCACGCCCGCGAAAATCCCTGTCAGCCGCTTCAGGTGTGCATGGTCATCGGACAGCCGTTCGTGAATTTCGTCCTGCAGCATCATCCC
>JALGZU010000432.1 GCA_025774735.1 candidate division LCP-89 bacterium
GGCCGCGCACATCGCGCCGGACTTGCTGGGGGGGATCATGTACCTCGAACTGCTGCTGGAAAACGCCGAATGGGTTTACGCCGTGGACAGTTCTCTGAATTTTGTGGAACTGGTGGATTACGGAGATTCCAACGACGACGATTACTGGACGACCGCGGTGTACACCGTCATTGAAGAGAGCGGCGATACGGTTCAGGTTGAAATCGATAGGGAGATTTACTACTGGTATGTCGTTCATCCCAAACTGTCCGACGAGACGCCTACCTACATCGATCCCCAGACCGGGGATCCCGCCAATCCCCCCACCGGAGTCTTCTGGAGAACCTATCTCTGGAACCATGCCGATCCGGGGTATCCACTGCTGAGCGAACAGTGGGATGGTTGCGGCGTTTACTGGGATCGATCCGGAGCCGGCAGTGACGCCATAGGGACGGCTACGGGCTGGATAAACAGCGTCATGAGCTTCGGCGCCGGAGCCGAGAGGCCGATTCAGCCGGTCCGGATTTACGCGCTCCACTGCGGAAACTGCGGCGAGTTTTCCGACATCGCCGCGGCAACGGGGCGGATCGCCCTGATCCCTACGGTATGCACGACCAACTTCTGCGAAGATCACACCTGGAACGAGTTCTGGGAGAGGGAGTGGATCCATTGGGAGCCGGTCAATAACTACGTCAACAATCCGCTGGTTTACGAAAACGGTTGGGGCAAGGTTCTTTCTGCCGTCTTCAACTGGCGGGGCGATGGATCGGTCTGGACCGTCACGGACCGTTACAGCGAGGATGTCTGCACCTTGAACGTCAGCGTTTACGACAGCCTGGGCAAGCCCGCCGATAGCGAGAGGATCACGATCCAGAGCAACGCGCTGTGGGGAGGGCAGTATTACGCTACCTGGGGGGTCACCAACTCCGAAGGTCAGGTTTCATTCGTTCTGGGAGACGGGGAGAATTTCTGGCTGCGTATAGATGGACCTCTGGGCGGCTTTCCCTTTAGTGGCGGATACGCCTGGGTTGTGGGCAGCACTCAACCCGGCGCAACCTACGATTGGGATTATACATTCACCTCTTACACCCCGGACCTCGGCATCTCGCAGGCACCCGAATACCCCGATCCACTGGACGATTATATCCTTGAAATAACCTACGAATGCGACTATCAAACCGATTACGCTGCGTATTTTACCAACAATGAATTCGGTGAGAAAAGTTCTCCCGGGCTGACGGACATTTTCGTCGTCAATGACAGCAATTACGCGGCTTATGCCGCCCTGGAACCGGCTCTGGGCTTCGCCATCGAGGACAACGCAGCTTCGGGATCAATCAGTTTCCAGTTACCCACAGACCAGGTCTGGTACAGCGTCTTTTCTTCCCTCGAATTGTCGCTTAGCCGTCCTTACATCAACGCTGTGGTGAACGTCTACCGCAACAGCGCGCAGGACGTCTCCATCACTCTGACGCCGGACAATCCCCCGGTCACGGTGCCCGCTTCCGGAGGCAGTTTCGATTTTAACGTAGCCCTCGCGAATGATGAATCTGGCCCCGTGACCTTCGATACCTGGATCATGGTGCAGCTTCCCGACAGCAGCTGGTACGGCCCGGTTCTGGGGCCGGTGAACCTGATTCTGGGCGGTGGTGAAACGCTCGACCGCGACCGGACGCAGAGTGTCCCCGCCGGCGCGCCCGCCGGAGTCTATACCTACGAAGGACGGATCGGCCTCTATCCCGATGACGTCTGGACGAGCGACAGTTTCAGCTTTGAGAAGCTGACTGTTGGGGATGGCGGCTTTGTATCGACCTGGATGAATGACGGTGAAGGGTTTGAAGCCTGGCAGGCGGCTTCGAACCTTGAGGTTCCTTCAGAGATAACCATTCACGGCGCATATCCAAATCCATTTAATCCTGAGACAGTGATCAGCTTTACCGTACCAAATACTGAGAGGGTAAAAGTGACGGTGCATAACCTGCTGGGTCAGGAAGTCGCGCTGTTGACGGATCAGATCTTAACCGCCGGGGAACACCGCCTGAGCTGGAACGCGTCCGACGTCGCTTCGGGGATCTACCTGGTCAGGTTGATTTCAGCGGAAACGCAGCTCACCCAGAAGGTTTGCTATTTGAGGTGATCCTTTAGCAAATGGAATAGTTATATTTGATGATAGAATAGGAAGAAACCCTCTCTTCAGAACCCATAGGCGCAAGAAGTGATGTTAGTCGATAAACCGAATGAGATACCCCGGATACCTGCAACTCTGACTTTCAAGGATCGGTTGGGAACCTGGAAGGTACGATGGGGCATCGGTCGAAAGTATTACCGTGTCAAACCCGGTCTTTATCGAATCGGTGATCCGACTCCGGAATCGCCGGTGCTGGTATCGGCGAACTACAAGTTGAGCTTCGATCGCCTGAGATCGCAGTTGTCTGGGATCCATGCCTGGATTTTGGTTCTCGATACCCGGGGAGTTAACGTCTGGTGTTCGGCAGGAAAAGGAACATTCAGCACAGATGAACTTGTGGAACGCATCAATGTTACAGGCTTGCGGGAGGTTGTGAAGCATAAAAAACTCATCCTGCCGCAATTGAGTGCCCCCGGAGTCTCTGCTCATAATGTGAAAGAACAGAGCGGTTTTAAGGTAAAATATGGTCCGGTTCGCGCCGAAGATCTCCCGTTGTATTTATCATCGGGCATGAAAGCGACGACTGAGATGAGGCGCGTTCGATTCCCTCTCCGAAGTCGGCTGGTTTTGATACCTTACGACCTGGTGATGTCCGCTAAGTATCTGTTCTTGGTCGCGATCTGTTTTTTCGCTCTTTCCGGATTGAGTTCCGAGGGATACTTTGTCGCGCAGGCCATCTCCGTCGGCTTACGAAGCGTGTTGTTATTACTTTGCGGCTATCTCGCAGGTACAGTTATC
>JALGZU010000433.1 GCA_025774735.1 candidate division LCP-89 bacterium
TGATAAAGCAATGTCATTCTGACGAAGTCCAGAATCCGACATTGGCGGGCTGTCAGATTCCCCCAAAGGGGGGCTTTGCTCCCGACGCGCTTCGCTTGCGGGAATGACAGCCTAACAGAGATACCAAAAAATCTCACCTGCCTTGAAATCTTTCCTTGACATTGGGCGGATTTGGTTGTATATTGTAGGTCAGATTTTATTCGGTCAAAGCCATGCGCTCAAGAATCTTCATTCTACTTATTCCCACCTTTCTCCTCGCTTGGACTAGCTCCTCCCCCACCTTTCTCCTCGCTTGGACTAGCTCCTCCCGCGCCTGGTGGTTTGAATACACCACCCTAGAAGAGCACATGCCCATTTCCGCCGATCCTAATACGTTTGAGGGATACTCAAGAGCAGTACCCTATCCCGATGGTAAAACACTAGTTGTGTTCCTGCATGACTACTATGGTAATTCTTATCAGATTATCGATAAATACGGCCAACTACAATTTCCAGAACCTCAAATCTTATCTGAACTATACATAGCAGCTATGGCACCTGCGGAGGCTACTTCGGATGGTAATGGTGGGGCTTACCTGGTCTGGTATATTTCTGAGAACGGAGAATTTCCAGGTACCTATGCCCAGCGTCTGGATTCGTTGGGGAATAGGCTATGGGGCAATGATGAAGTTATGATCACTGACTTTTACAGCCCTTATTTGAGTCTGTCAACTGATGGAGTCGGCGGTCTTCTGATTACGATGGGGGACTGTCAGAACAACTCAATCATGGCATATCGCTTGGATGCATCAGGTCAGCAATTGTGGGGAAACAATGGTGTAGTAATTTGCAGTGATCCAGAACAACAAATTATGCCATCGATCACGCATGATGGCAGCGGAGGCGCTTATATCGCCTGGTGGGATAATCGTTCGTATCCAAGCGGCGCCCTATATATGCAGCACCTTGATTCTGAAGGTAATATTCTCTGGACACCTAATGGTATTATCATTCATGATAACCCACCCTGGTTTAACGATATCATTCCTGACGAGGAAGGCGGTTGTATTGCTCATTGCGGCAGCGGCTCATATAATTTCGCCTATCGCATCGCCCCGGACGGTCACACCTTGTGGACCCGTCATCATGTTAGCTGGTCGCATTACAGCAAGATAGTACCCGGTGAGTCAGGTTTCTTTTATCTGGGTTTCGTTTATGAAGGCGGCGCTTACGGCCAGAAGATGGATATGGAGGGTAACTTGTACTGGCCCAATTGGAGCACCGGGCAATATGGAGCACCCTTCTGTGAAGAATACAACGGCTGGACTACAGGCCAATATCCTGACAAGAATTATTTTGTCTATAGAGCTCCATATTTTTGGGGGCTGTATACCTATAAACCTCCATCTCAATCTTTTCCCTCCCATCTTCTTTTTCAAGCACTTAATCCCCAGGGACGCGGGATCCATGGTGAATTTGGAGTGTTGGTTGCTGTCACGGATACGAATCAATTCTATTACAGAAATGTTGTTCCTGATCTTGAAGGCGAGGGAGGGGCTGTTATCTGGGATTTTGCTTGGTGGGCTGACGTTTACGGTAAGCATATCAACTCTGACGGCAGCTTGGGCGGCCCGGACCCGAGGGTGCGGCCTGAGGTAATCTACCCCCAGATTTCGGGCGTTTTCAACAGCACGCTGCAATTTACTCTACCGGAAGCTGGCCGGGTGGAGTTGGACGTGTACAACCTGTTGGGCCGGAAGGTCGCCGTCATCGGAAAGGCCTATTACGCCGCAGGCAGCCATGCACTCGGGTACGACCTGCAGGATTTGGCCTCGGGGGTCTATTTCGTGCGGTTAAAAGCCGATTACGGCCAGGCGGTGAAGAAGGTGGTGGTGAGGTAGGGGGATTGTCTGAACCGCTGATTGCGCGGATTACGCTGATTTCGCAGATTAAAGGATGAGATTGCTTCGCTGCGCTCGCAATGACCGCTATAGTTTGTCATTGCCCCGAAGGGGCCCCTTCGGGGCGAGGAATCCGCCGAACGGCGGATGACGTGGCAATCTCATTTTTTAAAAGGGGTCGGCGCAAGACCGCCCCCTACGCGCCTGGTTCTCTCATTTTTTAAAACAAATCTCTCACATTTCGCTTGACTCCGGGGGAAAAAAGATTATCTTGTATGCGGGTTAGAGATGACCCCATAAAACCGAAAAACATGAGCTGCCCTTTAAGCTGATCCAGAGAGGTCGGTAAGGGTTCGATTCAAGAACTTACCCGCCTCCGCGCGGGTTTTTTCATGACCGGGAGTCAACCGTGAAATTTCGTATCAAGGCCAAGTTAGCGGACGAGGAGGGCGTGAAACGCACTCTGACCCGGCTGGCGCACGAGATCATCGAGCGCAACCGGGGATCGGGGAGCCTGGTGATCGTGGGGATGCAGACGCGGGGCGTGCACATCGCCAACCGGCTGAAAGCGCTGATCAAGGAGATCGAAGGCGGCGACGTGCCCGTGGGCATCCTCGACGTGACCCTCTACCGGGACGATTTCCGCCTGAAGTTCAAGCAGCCGCAGGTGCAGGCCACGCAGATCAATTTCGACCTGGACGAGAAGAGCATCATCCTGGTGGACGACGTGATCTACACTGGCCGCACCACGCGAGCAGCCCTGGACGCGCTGATGGACATGGGCCGCGCCGCCCGGATCCAGATGGCGGTGATGGTCGACCGGGGCCACCGTGAGCTGCCCATCCGGCCGGATTTCGTGGGCAAGAACGTGCCCACGTCGCTGGGCGAGGAGGTGCGCGTCCGGGTCAAGGAGATCGACGACGAGGACGCCATCTACCTGGTCGAAGCCGAAGATTTAGACGGGGAGGATCAGACCAATGACGCCTGAAGGCAAGGGGAATCCTGAACTCTCCTCGAAGCACCTTCTGGGGCTGGAGGGCATGCCCGGAGAGGAGATCACCCACATCCTGGACACGGCGGACGCTCTGAAGGAGATTCTGGACCGCCCCATAAGAAAGGTTCCCACGCTGCGAGGCGTCACCGTGGTGAACCTTTTTTTCGAAGCGTCAACGCGGACACGCATTTCCTTCGAGCTGGCCGAGAAGCGGCTCTCCGC
>JALGZU010000434.1 GCA_025774735.1 candidate division LCP-89 bacterium
GTGATAGATTTGGTTACCGGATTCGAGTCTCAGAATGAACACGCCCGACGCCAGGCCGGAGCCGTCGAACGCGTGTTGATGGCTGCCTGCCATGCGGTAGCCGTTTACCAGCGATGCCACTTCCCGCCCCCCCAGATTGTGAACGGTCAGGGAAACCTGCCCTGCACCTGGAATGCTGTAGCTGATCTTAGTCCCCGTGTTGAACGGATTCGGCGCCGGAGGCATCAGTTCGAAGACATACGGCACGGGTGGTGGTTCGGGAGGTTCGGGTGGAACCAGGCAGTCATCCCAGGTGAGCACCTTGCAGTAAATATCCCCCTGGCCGCCCTCATTTCGAAAATCGGTCCAGGTGAAATAGAGCATGGCAAAGGGACCTAATGCCAATGCAGGTTCGCATTGTAAAGTTCCTTGGGGGCCACTGCTTACAGAGTATTCCTCTCCGTAGTAACTTCCATCACTGTTGAACTGGCGGCAGAAGATATCTCCACCATCGATGCGGGAGTCCTGCCAGACAATAGCGAAGTTTCCGGTCTCAGAAACAGCAAGGTCAGGATTGCCCTTCGGATCAGCTTCTTCACTGCTGATAATTTGAGGAACACCTACAGGATTACCTCCGTTATCCACTTCTTGGAGGATCACGCTTTGCGGACTGTTTAAATCCCCCTGAATCCAGGTGATCCAATAGCCGTCAGGCATCTTTTCCAGAATCGGAGCGCTGCAATAAGCACCAAGATTATCGGCAGATATCTGGCAGGCTTCTCCCATTAGGCTATCATAATCCATCCCGGCCTGGATAAATATCTGCGATGGGTCACTGCTATGCACAAAGTTTTCCCAACAGGTTAGGAAATTGCCGTTTTCTTTGAGACCAATATCAAACTGGTAACTTGGGCCGTCGGCATAACCGTACTCTTGTGCTAATGCCGTTGCGCTGAAAGAAGTACCAAATAGCGCTTCAAAACTCTGACAAAATATTTGGTTTCCCTCCCATATATATCCATTAAATTTCTTCCATATAAAAGCAACCTGGTCGTCAGAATTTATATCGATGTTCGGAAGAATGTTATAATCTGAATTTATGACGCCCTCGATGTCAAATATATTGATCTCCCCTGACCAGGTATCCTGAGTGAAAAGTGTTGCAGAAATGTTGCCATCCGGCCAGGTGATCAAGGTTTGATCGGTGCTCGTTTTTACAATTCTGCCCTTACTTATCGAGTGTGGGAAGAGATCCTCATCCAGGGAAATAGGCATATCCACACCTGAAGGAGTGCCATTTTCATCAAAATGTCGGGTAAAGATATAGGGACCGGGGCTTAAATGATTTGTGTAGATTATTCGAAATTCGCCACCCTGGTGAATGCAGATGTCCGATTTACTTTGTCCTGCACCAAAATCGGGCTCAAAAATCCAGGTTATCGTGTCAGGTTGCACTAAGGTGGCTATGTCATAAATTCGCAAAGCAACGTACCCCGGATCAGAAGTGTAGAGCATTATTTCTGTGTTTAAAGCTGATAGCTTATAAGTGGATGGAACCCCCCAGGGAAACTCATATTCGTTAAGCGAGGAAGAATATATCTCATTGTAGTAATTAAAATATTCATCATCACCAAACCATCCCCAATTACGGTGGTTATTAACTTTAATATAGCTGCTGTCCGTAAATAGGTAGAGGTCTGGAAAAGTGAGATCATTATAGTCATTATGACCAGGAAGATCAATGAACCACGCCCAGAAACCTGATTGATAGGGTTCACTAACCTGTAAAGCCAATGAATCTAAATAGGTTATGTAGATGGGATTCCAAGAAGGCAAACTGAAATATTCATATTGATATAGTATACCAGAACCATTTAATTCGAATCGAACGAGTGAGTTAGATAGCATGGTATCCGGCCACGCCTCCGCCATATCAAACACATCCCCCATAAAACTCCCCTCCGCATCCAGCCACCTCCCCCTGCTGTACTGTCGGTTAATCACCCAAGAGACCAGCACCCGCCCGTCCGGGTGGTTCTGGCATTCCAATCCCAGAATGCTGCCCGTACTATCCGGTCTTATCGGAAAATTGCCGCCGGTCAGGTTGCCGTCGAAGTCCACGATCTGCCCCCAGATGGCGCTCGTATCCCTTAAATCATACCAGACCAGGACGTAGCCGCTGGCCAGTGCCGCGATATTCAGGCTTTCTCGAGTGAAATCCTCGTAATTGTCCTCCACGCGCACAGGTGAACTTATGGGATTTCCCGCCGCATCCAGCGACCGGAAGAGGATGCGGTTCGGCTCCCTCTCTTCGATCCAGGCCGCACCGATCCCGTTCGAACTGATCGCCAACCGGGGCTGCTGGCAGTCGTATATCCCTTCTCGAATGTTCAGATACTGCACGCCGCCGATGGTCTGCAGATCGTAATCGAAGAGCTGCAGAGCCACGTCCCAGTTCACCGAATCCCTGAAGCTCAGCCAGGTCGTATAGATGGTTTCCGTATCCCAATCTGCCACGGAGTACGGGCTGTTCTGCGGCGGGTGTCCGGGGGGCTCGGTGTTGACCTGGAAGTCGTCGAGGATGGTATCGGCTGAGGCGAATCGCAGTAAGATGAAGGAGAATGGTATCAAGAGTAAGGCAATGAGAAATTTATGCTTAACCATGGCTGTTGCCCTTTGCTAAAGCTTAATTACTTCAACAAAACCAGCTTCTGATGCGTTATTTGACTCCCGGCCTGCAGACGCAGGATATAGACACCTGAAGCAAGCTCCACCCCATTGAAAGTAAATTCGTAATTTCCCTGAATTCTCGTGCGATTCACCAATACAGCCACTTCTTGTCCTAATAGATTGTGCACTGTTAGGAACACCTGTCCGGCCTCTGGAATGCTGTAACTGATCTTCGTTCCCGTATTGAACGG
>JALGZU010000435.1 GCA_025774735.1 candidate division LCP-89 bacterium
GACCCACCTGGTGCGGTGAGGAAATCCCCCGATGATCAGCAGGGCTAATCCCAGTGCTCCAACGATGATAGTGCCCATGATTCTTAATGAATATTATGAGCTATCATTATTAATAGCCACCTGGAGCACCTTCCGGTGCGTATCGAAGACAATCGGCGGATGCGAATCCAAAGGGAAATACTGCACCTCTGCAGCGTCGTCGCCGGCTTCAAGTTCTCCCCCGGTAATCTCGACTTCGAAGCCGATCAGCACCACGTCCCCCCAGTAGCCGTCCACTCGCGTCGCTACGTCGATGACCCGGAGTATGCCCCCTTCCAGGCCGGTCTCTTCCTTCAGTTCTCTCAGAGCGGACTCCCGGGCCGTCTCACCCATTTCGATGAAGCCGCCGGGTAGGCACCATTCCCCCACGCAGGGCGGTTCGCTGCGCTTCGTCAGTAACAATTCCCCCCGCTCATTGAAGCAGACGATGGCCGTCGCCGGAAACGGATTCCGGTAGTGGATTTCGCCGCACAACTGGCAGCGCTGCCTCAGCCGCCCGCCGATCTCCTCCTGGACCAGCTCCCCGGCGCATTCGGGGCAATACTTGAAGCGTTGTTGGGATGTTTCGGCTTCGTCCATCATAGCGTCTTCTGCTTCTCCCGAGTCTCCACGTCGAGCCACTTTCTACCCAGAAACAGCGTGATCGGGGAGAGCATGGTCGACGCTCCCACGAGGATCCACATCAACTCTGTGTTGCGCGCTCCCTCGCCGGGGCAAAGGTTGGCCAAAAGGATGCCCGTAATCGGCCCGGCAGCCACCTTGGCGAAGAACATGGGCGCCTTCGAATAGGCCATGTAGGAGGCTTCGCGCCCGGGTGGAGCGATGTTGGCGGTGTAGTCGTAAACCCGCGGCGAATAGATCGCTTCCCCGATGGATAAGACGATTTGGAAGGAGACGATCAGTGCGATACTTTCGCCCAATCCCATGAAAAACACCGATCCGGCGCTGATGAACGAACCAAACATGATTACATTGAACGCCTTCATCCTGCCCGTAATGGCCGTCATCACCGGTACCAAAAAGATGATGATGAACGGATTGATGCTGTAAAGCTTGCCCGTCCAAGCCTTTAAGCCGATGCGCTCCATGTAGAGGGGGTAGAGCGAATGGTTGTACTGGAAGATCATCTTCACCAGCACTAGCAGGAAGATGAAGGAGATGAAAATCCAGAACCTCTTCTCACGGGTGACCTCCTTCATGATCTGAAAGGCGGTTTTGTGCTCCTGCGGGGTTTCCAGGCGTGGATCTACCGACGCGGTTCCCTCTGCGGTTTCGGTCTCCGGCTCCGTCTCCTCGTTGAACGCTTCCTTGGGGATCTTGCTGCGGATGAAGAAGACCACCAGCACCATCGACACCAGCGTGGCTAAAACGCCTACGAGGAAGATGACTTGCGTCGGCCTGACCAGCAGATTCATACCCAAGAGGTCGAAATGCATCACCTCCGTGAAGGTCGCACGGATCGGATCCAGCGTCAAGCCCGCTGCCAGTGATCCCACGTTCATCACCACGTAATACCAGGAAAAGGCGTACTTCTGAGCTTTCTTATTGGAGAAGAGCTTCACCGCCGCCGCTAGCAACGGTATCATGTAGGCGAATCCTACCGACAGCAGGAAGAGTCCCGGGAAGACCACCCAGCCGTTCGTAGTAAAGGTGATGGCCAGCCGGCCAACCAGCGCGATGATCAATCCCACGAAGAGCGCTTTCTTGATTCCCAGAGAGTCGGCAATGAATCCCACGAAGAGCATGAAGAAGGACATCGACGCCGAAAAGATCCCGAAGATGGTGCCCGCCAGCTCGTCCGAAAGGCCCATATCCTGGGTCATGAAGATCATCAGCATCAGGACCGAGGAGAAGTAGCAGAGGCTTTCCAGGATTTTAATCAGGAAGGCGATCCAGATTTCGCGCGGACAGGTGAACAGATTCTTCAGTCCGTGGTAGTAATCCAGAGCGATTGTTTTGATCAGGCCGGAATCCGCTTCGTCAGCGTTCGATGTCATCATAATTTCCCTGAGTTATCCAAATTATATAATGTATGGATATTTCCTTAGAATTGCAACGCCTTTCGGGGCACATCCTTTTAGTTTGCGGCCGTAAGAAATAAAAACGCCGGAATGGTCATCCCGGCGTTGTAATTTTCAGTTTGTTCTGGCGGTTACTTCAAGAATACCACCTTATTCCGTTGGCTACCTTCCGGCGTGACGAACTCGACCAGGTACATGCCCGAAGGCAATTGCCCCGGCGACCAGGTCACTTCGTGATAGCCTGCCTGCAGGCGTCCCGAAAGCGGTTCCGCACAGAGTCGGCCCAGTGAATCGAAAATACGCACCGCCACCTCGGCGGTCGTGGGCAGGCCGATGCGCACCGTCGTGCTGCTGTTAAACGGGTTCGGATAGACGCTGTCCAGTCGATAGTCGGTGGGTACCGCTCCGAAATCATCTCCGCCCCGGATCCCCAGGACCGAGGTGATGACCAGAGGTCCGGCGCTGTAGGCCTGCACGGTGGTATCTTCGTCGGCGATCGTGGCGTAGACATAAACCGGCCCTTCGGCCATGCCGGTGAGGTTCCAGTCGAAACTGTCGGTCAGGGCATCCTCTTCGATCGATTCAGCGCCCGGAATGGGGGTGCCGTCATAGCCGCTGGCATCTTCATCCCAGTAAAGACTGATGATGGCATTGTCGTCAGGATCGTCGTCTAGCCAGGTGATGGTGAACTGGTCGCTGGCCGAATCCCCAAAGGCCGGATGCGTGATGGTGATTGACGGCGCCGTATCGTCGATGATCAGCGGACCCGGGCTGTACACGGATATAGTGGTATCATCGTCAGCGATGGATGCATACACCCAGACCAAATCCTCGGGG
>JALGZU010000436.1 GCA_025774735.1 candidate division LCP-89 bacterium
CATTTTCAACTTCCTCGTCAAAACCGGAGCTGGGGACATCGGGGAACGGTATCGCGCTCTGTTCGCGTACCTGGCATAAAATGCCTTGATGACCGATATTTCCGAACAGCTCGAACGACACTTTCTTCCCTTCGTCGAGAAACCAGACCGCTACACCGGCTCTGAACCTGGTCTGCCCGAGTTCAGCAAATCACCGGCGCTGCGGGTTGCCCTGGCCTTCCCCGATCTCTATGAGCTGGGGATGTCCTACCAGGGTTTGAGGATTCTCTACCACCTGGCGAACGCCGTGGAGGGCGTAAACTGCGAACGGGTTTTCATGCCCTGGTTCGACGCGACGGCCCGCCTCAAATCTCTCAATTTTCCCCTTCTCACGTTAGAAAGCAAAATCCCCCTTCACCGTTTCGATTTGCTGGGTATCAACCTGCAGTACGAACTGCATGCCTCGAACGCGCTCGCCATGCTGGAATTGGGAGGGATTCCTCTATTCGCCGCCGAACGCGGCGAGGAGGCTCCGATCGTTCTGGGTGGTGGGCCGCTGGCGTTTCATCCGGAGCCCTTCGCCCCGTTTTTCGACGCCATCGCTGTCGGGGACGGAGAGGATATTTTCCCAGAGATCCTGACGGTACTGAAGGAGGGCAAACAGCGGGGAAAATCACGAAAGGCGATCCTGCGGTCTCTCGGGGATATAACGGGGGTGTATCTGCCCGGTTATTACGTTCCGGAGTACTCGAAGAGCGGCGAATACAAGGGACTGCGACGGACCGATGCGGCTCTGCCCACGACGATCCAGGCTCGGGTAACGCCGGTGCTTTTACCGGAGCACTATCCCGGCGTACCCATCGTTCCGAACCTGGAAACCACGCACAACCGACTGGTGGTCGAAATCGCCCGGGGCTGCAGCCGGGGCTGCCGCTTCTGCGGACCGGGCATGACACACCGTCCGGTGCGGGAGAGACCCGTAGCAGACATCCTCAGCGAAGCCAGGAACGGACTCGAGCGTACCGGATATTCGGAACTTTCGCTGCTTTCACTTTCAACGGCGGATTACCGTTACCTCGAGTCCCTGTTGGGTGCGCTCCGACCCCTACTCAAGCATCACCGCTCCACGCTGTCGTTTCCCTCGCTGAGACCGGACCTCTTCACCCCCCAGATGGCGGACCACGCCGCCTCGGAATCCCGGACGGGGTTAACATTCGCTCCTGAAGCAGCGACGCCCCGCCTGCGCTCAGTCATCAACAAGGAGACGTCGGACGAGGCGTTGTTGAAAGCCGCAACCCTCGCCTACGAGCGGGGCTGGAAAGCTCTGAAGCTGTACTTCATGATCGGTCTGCCCACGGAGACGGACGACGACATCACGGGGATGATCGATCTCATCCAGCGGGTTGAAAGCATTTGCAAATCCTTCAGGGCTCACAAGCTGAACGTCTCCATTTCGCCCTTCTCGCCCAAACCGCACACGCCGTTCGAATGCGAGACACAACAGGAGCCGGGGGAGATCCGGCGGAGGCTCTCGCTGCTGAAGACCAGTTTGAGCCGCAACCGCCTGGTAAATCTCGAGATCCACTCGCCTAATGTCTCGCGGATTGAAGCCGCCATCTCCCGCGGTGACCGGAGGGGGGCCGAGGTCATTCACAACGCCTACCGCGATGGGGCATTGTTTGACGCCTGGACGGACGGCTTTTCGGCGCAACGTTGGGATAAGGCCTTTTCGCAGGCGGGGCTGGATCTGAAGGCAATATGCGGGAAGATGGATCAAACCAAGCCACTCCCCTGGGATCACATCGCAACCGGCGTCACCCGTGAGTTTCTCTTAGATGAAGGCAGGGCATCCGCTGCGGGCATATTCACCCCGGATTGCCGGGTTGAGGGGTGTAACCTCTGCGGGTTGGAGCAGCATCCCGATTTCGCCTGCCCCGAAGTGTCGGATCTGCCCGTTGACGTGCCTGACGACGACGAAACTGTGCTTGCCAGTGCGACTTTTCTGCGCTATCGCTTGACTTACCGTCGCGGTGGGGGAATCCGGTTTTGCGCTCACCTGGACGTAATGGGCATCTTCAAACGAGCTCTGCAGAGGCTGGGGGTTCCACTGGAGTTCACGCAGGGCTTCAAACCGCATATACGCCTGGTCTCCTCGCCGCCGGTAGCGGTGGGATTGACATCTGCGGCGGAGTACCTGGAATTCGGTCTGGGCGGTGAGTGGGAGTCCGGGCTCCAAGAGGCGTTGCAAGCTTCTCTTCCGACAGGGATTAATGTGATCCATGTCGCAGTTCTGCCGCCGCACCAACCCAGTATCGGGGCACTGAACGTGTTCCTCTACCGTGCTGTACCGCTGGATCTGCTGGATACGGAAAGCTGTGACGAAAGAATCAGCAGCCTTCTCGCAGCGGAGCAGATTCCATTGCAACGTAACAAAGCAGGGAAATCAACCATGATCGATGCACGAGCAACGCTCTGGCGCCTCGAGCGGGATGGAAATTCCGTCTACATCGGCCTGAAGTCGAGCGGCGGCCCCACGGCTCGCGCGGCGGAGATTCTCGCTTTAATAACGCCGGAGAACGAAGGCGCTCAAATCCCTTCCACCGCTCAGATCATGGCGGATTGGAGGATCGAGCGAACCGGTATGTGGTGGGAGGTTGACGGAATGAAAATCGACCCGTCAACGGAATCCGCAATGAACCTTGAAACTAAACAGATTGGATAAATGAAAACAAAAAAAGAGATTATTATCAACTCCACCCCTTCGGAGACGCGCATCGCCATGCTGGAGGATCGCGATCTGGCCGAACTGTTCGTGGAACGCCCTCAGCACGAGCGCACCCTGGGAAACATCTACAAGGGGATTGTGCGCAAGGTCGTTCCCGGGATGCAGGCTGCCTTCGTCAATTACGGGGGTGAGAACCGACACCGATCGTAGAGATGGTGGTCATTGGAGAGGACGGCCAAAAGCGTACGGTACGATCTCCATTGAAGACCAACCAGGAGATCATCATCCAGGTCATCAAGGAACCGATCGGGCGTAAGGGGCCCCGGGCGTCGTCGCAGATTTCACTTGCGGGACGCTACCTGGTGCTGATTCCCGGTCAGAGCGATTCGGGCATCTCGAGGCGCGTTACGGATATCGAGGAGAGGCGGCGCCTGCGCAAACTGGTCCGACAGCTTCGGCCGAAGGGATTCGGATTGATCATCCGCACCGTGGCAGAAAAACACGAACTCAGCGAACTGAAGGGGGACCTTCACGCATTGATGGAGCATTGGAAGAGACTGGAAAAACGGATCCACGCGGAGAAAGCCCCCAGTCTGATCTATCAGGATCTGAGCATGGCTTTCAGCGTCGTGCGCGATCTTGTCAGCGCGGATATTTCAAATCTCGTGGTCGATACAAAGCAGCTTTACCGCGAAATCGGGCAGTACCTTAAAGAGGTCTCTCCCCAGATCCTGGACACCCTGCACTTATACAAAGGCAAAACCCCGATCTTCGACCATTACAAGATCGAACAGAAGATTGAGAATATCATCTCCCGCAGAGTGCACTTAGAAGGCGGCGGGCACATCGTCATCGATCTGACTGAGGCGATGGTGTCGATCGACGTCAACTCGGGGCGCTACATGGGCAGGAAGGATCACGAGGAGAATTCTCTGAAGATCAACCTGCGGGCGGCCCGGGAGGTTACCCGACAACTGCGGCTGCGCGACATCGGCGGCCTGGTCGTCGTCGATTTTATCGATATGGTCGAGGAGAAAAACCGCCGCAAGGTGTACGACGAGGTGAAAAGGGAGTTGCGGAAGGATCGCGCCAAGACCGATATTCTGCCGATCAGTCACTTCGGGCTCCTGGAGATGACCCGGCAGAGATTACGCCCGGCGCTCCTCTATACCTTCAGCGAGCCCTGTCCCACCTGTCAGGGCACGGGCCTGGTGCCCTCTCTGGAGACCATTATCACGAAGTTGGAACGCTGGATAAGCCGCTATCGCCACGGCACCAAGGACCCCCGCCTGCTCCTCACCGTGCACCCGGATCTGGCCAAGTCCCTGCGCACCGACCTGAAGGCGCGTTTCCGGCAGCTTATGGTGAAGCACATCATTTACATCAAACTGGAAGAGGATGCTCGATGTGTAACTTGCGGGAAGCAGTAGAGAACCACCCGAGGCGGGGAGACTTTCCCCGCCTCTCGTATTTTCCGTCGCCGGCGCAAACAAATCCCGCCCTTAAACCGAATCAAGAAAAACCGCTTGACATATCACTCCTTTTTCAGTATATTTTAATTTCCTAAAATTTAACAGAACCAAGCATGTACGCCATAGCAAAAATCGCGGGCAAGCAGTTCCGCATCGAGCCTGATTCAAACATCAAAGTGCCCCGGCTATCCGCCGAGGAGGGCGCCCAGTATGAGATCGCCGACATCCTGATGGCCTCCGACGGAAAAAAGGTGCAGCTCGGTCAGCCGACGCTGCAGGGCATCAAGATCGTGGCCAAGGTGGTTTCGCACGGCCGTGATCCCAAGATCATCGTCTTCCGCAAGAAACGCCGCAAGGGATTCAAGGTCACCCGGGGGCACCGCCAGGGATACACCCTCTTACATATCGATAAAATCCAGGGTCTGACGGACAAGGCCGAGAAACCCAAGGCCGAAGCCAGGCCGAAGGCGGCTCCCAAGACGGCCGAGAAGGCGAAAGCTCCCGCCAAACCCAAAGTTGCCGCAAAACCGAAGCCTGCGGCCAAACCCAAGGCTGCGGCGAAGCCGAAGACGGAAGCCAAACCGAAAGCGGCCGCTAAACCCAAGGCTCCCGCCAAGCCGAAAGCCGAGGCGAAGCCCAAGCCGGCCGCCAAGGAGAAGGCCCCGGCCAAGCCCAAGACTCCGGCTAAACCAAAAGCTCCAGCCAAACCAAAGGCTGAAGCAAAACCCAAAGCTGCAGCGAAGCCAAAAGCCGCCGCAAAGCCGAAGACAGAGGCGAAGCCGAAGGCTCCCGCCAAGTCCAAGGCTCCGGCGCCAAGTCCAAGGCTCCGGCCAAGAAGGCGACGAAATCAGACAAATCCAAGGGAGAATAAATCATGGCACATAAAAAGGGCGTCGGATCGTCCCGCAACGGCCGGGATTCAAACGCGCAATTCCTGGGTGTGAAGTGTGCCGGCGGCCAGCATGTCAAACCGGGCATGATTATCGTCCGCCAGAAGGGCACCAAGTTCCATCCCGGCACGAACGTCGGCATGGGCAAGGACAACACCATCTTCGCCAAGGCCGAAGGCGTGGTCGATTTCGGTTCCGGACGAGGCCGGGCTCACCTGGTGAGCGTGTTGCCGCACTCAGAAGCCTAAATTCCTTCAGAACAGCAAATCACTCCATCCATAAAACCCCATTAACGTGGAGGCATACAGATGAAAATTTCCGTTATCGGCGCCGGAAACGTGGGACAGACCACCGCTCACTATCTGGC
>JALGZU010000437.1 GCA_025774735.1 candidate division LCP-89 bacterium
AAACGCCGCGCTGACTTCGTCGTTGAAGACGGCGTCGTGGTGGCCGTCAGAGCGGTTCCCGAGTTGACCGAAATGCACTACTCGCAGATCATAAATCAGGTCGACGCTCACAAGGCTGCGGTCGGCCTTTTGATCAATTTCGGTGAAAAGACTCTGAATTTCAAACGCTTCGTTAAGTCCACGAAGAGTGCCTGAGCGCGGAAATCGGCGATGGGTGGAGCATGCTGGAGACCTACCTCGCTTACGCAGGCGAATCTATCTATATCCGTCACAACCGGCTTTCCATAACGAAGCCGACGCTTCTGTTCGTCCATGGCTTGGGTGATTCGGGATTGACCTTTGAACCTGTCTTCGGATACCGGAATTTCGACGGTTTCAACCTCATCGTTCCTGATTTGGTGGGGTATGGCAGAAGTTCAGAGGCCTATAGCCAAGACGGATATTCATTCGAAGCCCACCTCCGCCGCCTCTGGCAAATCTTGGGCGATTTAAATGTACGGGAGCTGACCCTGGTCGGTCATTCCATGGGCGGCGACATCACTGCGCTGATGTGCCGATCCAATGCTGACGGAGTGGTCAAGAGATACGTCAACATCGAAGGGGCGCTGACTCAGTTCGACCTCTTCCTTTCCGGTAAAGCGGCGCATGCCGTCGAGGAAGGCCGCTTCGATGCGTGGTTTGATCACTTCGTGAACGAGACGGCCTGGAGTTGGAGTGAGACGCCATCTGGCCGGGAATACTACGCATCGCTTCGCTTCTGTCGTAAAGAAGCATTTCGCAAAAACGCCTTAGAGATCGTTCGCCATAACACCGCGCTGTCGGGAAAATATCAGAGCCGGATCGGCGAGATCGTCTGTTCGCTCACCATTCCGAAAATCTTCTGTTACGGTACCCAAAGCCTGCCTGAAGAAACCCTCTCATACATCACTGAACGAAACATCCCTGCACAAGCTTTCGAAAACACCGGTCACTGCCCGCATGTCGATCGCGCGAATCAGTTTTACGACTTTCTGCGGGAGTTTATGGAAGGCTGAGAGCCGTCATCCTGAAAGTAGCGAAGGATCTAAAATGCGGATGCTGTTAGCCACTCCCAACGGATGAATGGATATTTATATGTCCCTTCAGATCAAGGTAATTATTTTCATAATTGCGTCAGCAGGATTTGTATGGCTGTCGTGGTCCTCATTGCGGAATCTTCGCTCTCACGGATTTTACCGCTTCTTCTTCTTCGAAGCCTCTGCGGCCTTAATTCTTCTGAATCTCGACTATTGGTTTCATGAACCGTTCAGTCTTCGCCAGATAATTTCCTGGTTCTTGCTGATGGTCTCCATGTTCATGGTTGTTCACGGTTTTCTATTATTGCGCAAAATGGGGAAACCGGAAAGCGAACGGATCGATCCGACATTGATCGGTATCGAAAAGACCACCCGGATGGTGACAGTAGGGGCTTATCGCTACATTCGGCATCCCATCTATAGTTCGGCGCTGTATGGAGCCTGGGGCGTGTTCCTCAAACACCCTTCGTGGTTGGGTTTTTCTTTAGTTTTGATAACAACGATTTTTCTCACAATTACAGCAAGGGTTGAAGAGGCTGAGAATGCGCGCTTTTTTGGTGCTGAATATCGAAGCTATATGAAAATAACCAAGATGTTTATCCCTTATTTGTTCTAACTAAATAATTGGCCGTTATAGCTGTGCTGCGAAGTAAGACAAAGCGGGGTTTATTGGAGGTAAAATCTTCGATTCCGGATGCCGCTTCGGCGCAGTGCCGATTGAATTGGCGAAGGCATTTCCGGAAGCCGAAATTATCGGCATCGACTTGGTGGAGACGCTCTTGGAATTGGGCCAGTCGTTGGCTTAAAAGGCCGGTGTCGCACACCGCATCACCTTGCTCAATGGCGACGCACAGAAACTCTAATACGAAGATAACTCCTTTGACGTCGTGGTAAACACATTCGAGGCGCACAGTGTGGATGATCCCTTAGAGAAATTAATTACA
Organism: candidate division LCP-89 bacterium; assembly: GCA_025774735.1. Next base: position 2,000 of record JALGZU010000437.1, read on the forward strand.
TCAATAATAATATCAATATGATAAATATCTATTGTTGCTTTTTCGAGGTTTTTTACTTATATTAGGTCATCGCTGCGGCCTAATGAAGCGAGAATTCGTCTTGAATTATTGTGCTCCACTGATTTAACCTAAGCCGGATTCGCATTACTGCCTCGCAAGGATTCGCCATTCTGGCAAGACACTATAATGAAATTTAACTCCTGGGATTTTCTGCTATTTTTCATCTTGGTTCTGATCCTGTATTACTTATCCGACCGCAAGTGGCAGAACCGGATTCTGTTGGTCGCCAGTTATTTCTTTTACGGCTATTGGGACTGGCGGCTTTTATCTCTCATCGTCGCCTCCACGTTGGCGGATTACATCGCCGGGCTGGGGATTTACCACAGCACCAAACCCGCCACCCGCCGACTTTATCTCTGGCTAAGCGTTCTCGTCAACTTCAGCCTTTTGGGTTTTTTTAAATACTGTAATTTTTTCATTGAATCCTTTCTGGGTATACTTCAGCCACTGGGCTTCGGTTCTGGAATGCAGCCCACCTTAAATATCATCCTGCCCATCGGTATTTCCTTCTATACCTTCCAGTCTATTTCCTACAGTGTCGATATCTACCGTGGTCGCTTTCAACCGACTCGTAATTTGCTGGATTTTGCGCTCTTTGTGTCATTTTTCCCGCAACTTCTGGCAGGACCAATCGAACGAGCGCGAAACCTGCTGCCGCAACTTGAGAAACAACGCACCGTGAGTCGGGAGATGCTCGAAAAAGGAGTGATGCTCATTATATTGGGCTATGTGAAGAAGCTACTCATAGCGGATAATTTGGGAATATTTGTCGATTATAGTTTCGCACAGTACCAGAGTCTGTCCAGTTGGGATTTAGCACAG
>JALGZU010000438.1 GCA_025774735.1 candidate division LCP-89 bacterium
ACGATGAAAGTGGGATCGAGGTTGGCCTCGGTCAAGATTGCTGCGATCATCGAGGTGGTGGTCGTCTTCCCGTGCGTCCCCGCCACGGCAATGCCGTATTTCATGCGCATCAATTCGCTCAGCATGGCCGCCCGGGGAACAATCGGAATGCCCTTGCGGCGGGCTTCCGCGTACTCTACGTTATCCGCTTTCACCGCGGATGAGTAGACAACTACCTGGGCACCTGCAACTGTTTTCGCGCTGTGTCCAACGGTGATCTCAGCACCCAGATCTCGCAAGCGCGCGGTAATATCAGAATCCAATAAATCCGAACCAGTAACCTGAAATCCCTGATTCAGGAGCACCTCAGCGATCCCGGACATGCCGATGCCGCCAATCCCGATAAAATGCAGTTTTTTTATTCGAAACAGCATAATACTTAAGCTTTCGGCCCTTCTTCAGCGGCTCGTAGAAGTTCGTTTGCAATGATGGCGGCGGCGTTCTCCGGGGGTCGCTCTCCAAGCGCCTGACGCATTTGATCCAGTTTTTCGCGCTGAACGAACAGTACGCTGACTTCGGTAATGAGCCGGTCACCATCCATCTCGCGATCCTCGATGACGATAGCGCCACCACGGTCGGCATAGGCACGTGCGTTGTGCCTTTGGTGATCTCCCGCTGCGTGCGGGAAAGGGATCAAGATCGCCGGAAGTCCAACCGCTTGAAGTTCCGACAGCGTCATAGCTCCGCTGCGGCAGACAGCCAAATCTGCAGCATAATAAGCGGCAGGCATATCATCTATAAACGGTTCGACCACCAGCACACCCGGCCCCTGCCAGCGGCTGATTTCACTGGAATCTGACCTCCCCCGGCTCCAGACCAAGTTGCATACCCTTCCGAGGTTCTCCAGGGAGGAGTGAACCGCCTTATTGATTCGGGCTGCTCCCTGCGACCCGCCGAAGACCAGTAGTGTGGGCAAAGCCGGATTCAATCCCCATTTCTCCTGAGCATCAAGGCTATTCACCCGGGAACACCCGGTCCGCACCGGGTTGCCCACATGCCGCCACTTCACTTTCCCGGGTAAGAATGACGCTGCATCGTCAAAATTGAGGAAGACCTCCCTGGCGAACTTTGCCAGCATCCGAGTCGTCACTCCCGGGAAACTGTTCTGTTCCTGCAGATATAGCGGCACCCGCATCAGCGCAGCTACAAGAAGAACCGGTCCACAGGCATAGCCGCCCGTACCCAACGCGGAATGGGGACGGTATCGCAACAATATCACCAGCGACTGCACCAACGAGACCAGCACCTTTAATGGGAGCAGAAGGTTCTTTAAGATGCGCTTTCGCTTGAAACCCGCCAACCAGAGATATGTTAGCTGATAGCCTTTTTCCGGCACCAGCCTGGCTTCGATTCCTGCCCTGGTGCCAACGAAGAGCACCTCTGCACCGCGCTGCCGCAACTCATCGGCGACCGCCAGAGCAGGGAACAGGTGGCCTCCTGTACCACCTCCGGCAAAAAGAACGCGCACAGGCATCAAATCGACTCCGGCGAAACGGCGTGCCGTGACACGTTCAGTATGATCCCGCAGGCGATCAGGTTGGCGATCAGGGCACTGCCACCGTAGGATATAAACGGCAGCGGCAGTCCTGTCACTGGTAGGAAGCCCAGGGCAACACCGACATTGACGATGGAAAAGAGAATGATGGAAAACAGGAGTCCCCCGGCCAGCAGGAATCCAAACTGATCCCTTGAGCGCACTGCGATGCGGATGCCTCGCCAGAAGAACAGAGTAAAAAGCGACAGCACTGCGACAGCTCCGATAAATCCCGTCTCTTCACACAGGATTGAAAAAATAAAGTCGCAGTGAGCTTCTGGGAGGAAATAGAATTTCTGACCGCTCATGCCGATACCGAATCCCCAGATCTGACCGCTGCCCACAGCGATCTTTGATTGGATGGATTGATAGCCTGCTCCTTGAGGATCCGACAGAGGATTGATGAAATTGATAATCCTCTCGAGGCGGTAAGGAGTCTTGATCGCCATGTAAACTGCCAGCGGTACCACGGGGAGAACGGAGGCGAAAAGGTGCAGCCATCGAGCACCGGCCATCACCAGCAACACCACTCCGGAAGTCAGAATCATCACGGCCGCTGAATAGCTCGGTTCAAACATGACCAATCCGGCGGTGGCGACGATCATTATGAGGCAAAATCCGAATCCGTTCCAGGGCCGACGCAGTCGGTTGGTGTTCCGAGAACACCAGTCTGCCAGGTAAATCAGCAACGCGATGCGGGCAAATTCGGATGGTTGCAGGGTCACCCCACCGACTGTGATCCAGCGGTTCACCCCACTCCCGGTAAAGAGAACATATGCTAACAATCCCAGGCTGAAGATCAGAGGAGTGATGCTCCAACGACGCAGATTGTGATAATCGATACGATACGCTAACATAAATAATAACAGCCCTATAGATATACGTATCAGGTGTCCTTTCAGGAAGAAATAGGGATCACGATAGGTCTCGAACGCTTTAAAGGATGAGGCACTGTAAACCATGATCATCCCCGTGACGCACAATCCAACCAGGGACAGAATGAAGAGGCGGTCTCCGTGCCGTGAGGGCGTATCCCTGAGTCCGAAACCGAGGATGGAGTTCTTCTGAATCTTCTTCGTCATAGCGCTTGAACCAGAGTTTTAAAGGTCTCGCCGCGCTCTTCGTAATTCTTAAATTCGTCAAACGACGCGCACATAGGTGATAGTAGCACGACGTCTCCCGGTCGACTGGAGGCTGCTGCGCTCCGAACGGCCTCTTCGAGACCGGCAACTCGCTGCAGTGGTACCCGTTCTGCCCAGGCTTCCTCAATTTTGGGAGCCGCCTCGCCGAACAGGACAACGTTTTT
>JALGZU010000439.1 GCA_025774735.1 candidate division LCP-89 bacterium
AAGTAGCGAGATGGTGCGCAGGGCGATGCGGCGGTGCAAGCCCCACTTTTGCACTCCCAGGGCGATGAAAAAGCCGCCTAAAAACAGAAAGATCAGGTGGTTGGCAAAAGGCGCGGCGGCCGTCTTCATGTCCGTGATGCCTAAGACGGGAAACAGCATCAGCGGCAGCAGAGCCGTCGCCGGAATGGGGATCGCTTCGGTGATCCACCAGATCGCCATCCAGAGAGTTACCGCGGCCATGGCTTTAGCCTGAGGCGGCATGCCCCAAAGATCGGGAATCAGGAGAACGATGACAAAGAGCAGATGACCGAGAATGAAGCCGATTCTACGATAGAGGGGCACCGCAGGCGTCTCATCCGATGCTTCGGTCGGAGATTTCATCTAAATCCAAAGAGTAATGAAGGTAGAATCTTAGCTATGATCTATCCGCCATCAGCACTGCCAGGGCGATGGAATTGATCTTGGCGTCAGCCGATTCCGCCCGGGATGACAGGATGATCGGCTGGCAGGCGCCAATGACCAGACCGGCAGATCGCGCTTTGCCGAAGATGAAGATCGACTTGCAAAGGGCATTGCCCACTTCGATCTTATTCGCCACCAAAATATCGGCGCGGCCTGCGACGTCTCCGGTGACTTTCTTCTCCCTGGCGGCTTCGGGCGAGAGGGCGACGTCCAGCGATAAGGGTCCGTCCACCAGGGCGTTCTTGATCTGGCCGCGATCGGCCATCTTGGCGATGACCGCGCCGCCCATCGCCACGGGCATGCTGGTGTAAACGGCCTCAACCGCGGCCAGTAGTGCCACCCGGGGCTCTTCGATACCGAGGTGATCCGCGACTGCGACCGCGTTCCCGATGATTCGGGGAATGGTTTCGAGATCGGGATCGATAACGAGCCCGCCGTCGGTGACCATGATGAAGCGGGAGAGCCATTCCGGCCAGTAGATCCCGATATGAGTCCAGAGTTGATGATTCTTCCGATAGCCGATGCCAACGTGCAGCGCAGCCTTGAAGAAATCGATGGCTCCGATTTTTCCTTTCATCAACAGATCCGCCTGACCGTCGGCTACGAGCCTGGCGGCTTCCGCAGCAGCCCTGTAAGGCTGCTCTTCGTGCACAATCTCAAAATCGGCTATATCGACACCATGTTTAGCGGCGATCTGCTCAACTGTGGAAGTACAACCGACCAGGATCGGCTTGACTAAACCCAGAGAAGCAGCCTCGTGCAGAGCTTCCAGGGCGAAAGGATCATCGGCGCACGCCAGAGTGAGTTTTAACGGTCCGTGTTGCTCAGCAGCATTAGCCGCCTCCTGCCGCACATCATCGAAATCCTTCAACCGCTTCATGACTGCCCCCCATCCTGCTTCTGGAGGTATTCCGAGAGCACGACGGCGATGGCTACGGAGGCGAGTTTGTTGCGGGGTGGATCGCTGCGGCTGACCAGCGAAACCGGGACCGCAGCTCCGACGATGACACCGCAGAAGACGGCGCCTCCGAACAGAATCAGGGACTTGGAGATGATGTTGCCCTCTTCAATGGAGTTGGCGACCAGGACGTCAGCCCGCCCTGCGACGGGGCTCTCGACGCTATAAGCTTCCGCCAACTTCGGCAGAGTCGCCGCATCGAGAGACAGGGGCCCGTCGACAATCGCATCCCTGATCTGGCCGCGGTCGGCCATTTTGGCAATGATGGCATCTTCGACAGCGCGAGGCATTTCGGGATTCACCACGTCGGTCGCCGCCAGCAGGGCGATGCGGGGTTTTTCCAGACCCAGTGCATGGGAAACGGTCACCGCGTTTTCAATGATCTTTACTTTTTGATTGAAATCGGGACTTACGACCATACCGCCGTCGGTTATATTCAGTAGGCGAGGGTATTCAGGCAATGACAGGACCGCACAATGCGAGAGAATGTCCGAGCGCTTCAAGCCTCTATCCTTCGAAAGAACCGCCTTGAGCAGCGTCGATGTGGGTAAAAATCCCTTCATGATGGCGTCGGCTTCGCCGGACGAAGCCAGGTCTGCGGCATGGGCGGCGGCGGTTTCTACCTCGGGCGCCGAGTCGATCCGGATGCCTGTCAGGTCCAGATTCAGATCCACAGAGAGCTTTCGTATATCCGCACTATCACCGACAAGAATGGCATCGGCGATGCCCTGCGCGCGGGCTTCGACAACGGCCTGGAGAACCGCCCCGTCCGCAGCCGCAGCGACCGCGACACAACGCATGCGGGAACTGCTGATCTCCCGGGCGCGGGTGACAATACCCTGCCAGTCGACGATTGGCTCTGTCGGTGACTCAGACATAGTTTATTTCGAGAGTAATAAAACTCTGCGCATGTATCTCACAGTAAGAACCGTCAATATTCTTTAGGTTGTTCTTCTCCAGTTAGCACCCGGAAGGCCCCCTGCGCCAATGCTTCCATTTCCATTTCGCCGGAGATGACGAAGACCGGTCCCAAAAAGGAAACGTACGACTTGAGTGTTTCTACAAGCCGCTTTGAGTTGGCCATGCCGCCGGTCAGGATGATCCCATCCACGTTCCCTTTGAGAGCCGTTGTAACGGCTCCGATCTCTTTGGCGACTTGATAGAGCATGGCATTGTAATGCAATTCCGCCTCACCATCGCCCGCTTCGATGCGCTTCTCGACAGCAACGAGATCGGCGTCACCCAGGTAGGCCTTCAAGCCGGATTCCCTGGAGAGACGCTGGAGGAGCTCCTCCTTCGTATATTTCCCTGAATAACAGAGTTCCACCAGGGGACCGAGGGGCAACGCGCCGGCTCGTTCCGGTGAAAACGGCCCCATCCCCAGCAGGCCGTCATTGACGTCGACAATTATCCCTCCGTCGAGCGCACAGATTGAAAGTCCCCC
>JALGZU010000063.1 GCA_025774735.1 candidate division LCP-89 bacterium
ACTTTAGGAGTGGACATCCCCTGTAAGTCAGGATTCTGGAGAACTTTTTCGTACTTCTCTAGAATCAGGGTTTCGATCTGCTGCCGAAATTCGTTGTTGATCGGGTGAGCGATATCCTTATACGATCCGTCCGCCAATTTGCGGCTGGGCATGCAGACAAATAATCCCTTATTGCCCTGAATAACCTTTAATCCCCGGACAACGAATACGTCATCAAACGTAATGTTTACGAAAGCCCTGAGCTTCTCTTCGTCTCGTAAATTGATGTTGATTTCTGTGATCTCCATCAAGACCTCCCGCCAGGGATTCAAATGGAATTCCGGCTGAAATTATGGCTGAATCGCTATGGCTCTAAAAGATAGACCCTCTCTGTAGCTGCCAATCTCACCAGCGCCCTCCGTGATTCATCGAGGGACTGAAAAACGCCAAACACGGAGGATCCGCTCCCGGAAAGAGACGCATAATAGGCGCCAGCGTCGAGCAGGGCTGTTTTAAGCTCGCTTAGTGATGGAAATTGATCGAATACCAGCGTCTCAAAATCGTTGGTTAGCAAGCTTTTAATCGCCGGATCAGAGAGATTTCCTCTGAATGAACTTTGAAAGATAATACTTTCTCTTTCTGATGTCAAGTTATATTTTTTAAGGTTTTTATAAGCCCACATCGTTGAAATCTTGACATCGGGGCAGACTAAAACTATGGGATCAATTATCACCTGGTCTCTCGTCTGGAGGATTTCCCCCCGGCCCGTTGCCACGCAGCAGTTGCCCCGGATAAAAAACGGCACGTCCGATCCCAGGCGGAGAGCCAGTGATTCGAGGTCCGGGTTGCTTAGTCCTGCATTCCATAGCTTATTCAGCCCTACCAGTGTCGCCGCGGCATCCGATGATCCGCCGCCCAAACCCGCACCCACTGGTATGACTTTCTTGAGATCGATTCTCGCCCCCTTGGCACTGCCGGTCGTCTCCTTCAGAAGGTGGGCCGCCATCAGGCACAAATTAGTATGATCCTGAGGAACCTGGTCATCCGTGCCCCGAACAGAGAGAGAAAAATCCGGAGCCGCCTGCAGCGAAATCTCATCGGTGAGAGGGATTTGCTGCAGGATAGTCCAGATCTCATGGTAACCATCGTCTCGCCGGCCCAGAATCCACAGACCGACATTGACCTTTGCCGGCGCTTTAACCGTAATCATGGACGTCTTCTCAGGAACGGAGACCAATGATCATTCTACCTCTGGGATGCTCTGGATTCAAGCACCCCTATCTAACTCCAGAGCCTTTTCGCGATACTCGGATGCATCCTCGGCGTCCTTTCGCCAGCGGCGGCCCTTTTTATGGGGTGAGTTATAATAATAGTACTGGTAATAATGGTGATAGTAGTAATATGACCCATAAATGCGCTTCACGTTCAGACCGTTGAGGAGCACCCCCAGTAAATTGGCCTTCACATTTTCCAGAAGCTGAATTGCATATTTCACCTCTTTACGAGTCACGTAGCCCGAGGAGACGACCAACAGGATTCCGTCGGTCCGAGTCGAGAGCACGGCAGCATCGGTTACCGCAATGGCCGGTGGCGAATCGATAAGAATCAGGTCGTACCTTTCAGATAGCGTGGTGAGGGCTTTACGCAGAGCCTCCGAGGAGAGCAGTTCTGATGGGTTGGGCGGGATATCGCCGGCTGTAATGACGTCGAGATTGGAAATGCCTGACGGCTTGATGACCTCATCGAGCGTATGGGTTCCCAGCAGGGCACTGGTCAATCCCCCCTCTCGCGAAAGCTGGAAAAGGCTATGAATATTTGGACGCCGTAAATCGGCATCGATGATCAATACCCGACTCCCCATCTGTGACATGGTGATGGCCAGGTTGGCAACCGTCGTCGATTTCCCTTCACGAGTCGCGGACGACGTGACTACCAGGGTTTTATGGTGCTGGTCAACGTTGCTGAAAAGGATATTGGTACGGAGGGAGCGATAAGCTTCGGATACCGGCGATTTGGGCGAAAAATTAGTTATCAGGCGAGACATGGTGCGGACGCTATGTTCTGAATCCGGCTTTAAGCCTTGCCGTTTCAAGCGCCGGGTGATTTCCTCGGTATCAATCACCGGGATCGCACCCATGACCCTCAAGCTGAGCTTATCTAGATCTTCCACCGTTCGGATAGAATTGTCGAGAAGTTCAAGCACGAACGTTACGGCTATCCCTATTCCCAATCCGAAGAAGATGGCCAGAAAAATGTTCAGCTTCTTGTTCGGGCGGATGGGTTCCTGGGGCGGCACTGCCGGGTCGATGATGCGCACGTTGGCCGTTTTGCCCGCTTCGGCGATACGGGATTCTTCGTATTTTTCGCTCCGCAGCAGGTAAATTTTCTCATTTAACTCAGCCTGGCGTATCAACCTGACAAGTTCCAGGTTCTTTTGGGGAATGTCCTCCAACTGAGCTTCGTACGACTCCACCACCTTCCTGAGGGCTTCGGCACGAGCTTTACTGGATTTGATATTGATGTCCGCTTCGAGGATGCGGTCGAAGAGATCCTGGGATGTTTTCAATGGATCGATGGAGGTGAGTCCTGATGTAGCTATCTTGTGAGCCTCTTCGACCAGAGCTTTTTTGGCCTCCTCGATCTCCCGTTCGACGTCCTTCAATACGAGTTCGTAGCCCTGAGAAGCTTTGGCGATCAGGTTGGCGATCAGGGCTTGCTTCTCGGCGATCAGGTTCTGAAGCTCCACAACCAGCGGAGATGAAATATTCGATACATCCTGAACCAGGGTGGATTTCGTCTCGAGGTGCTTTCGCTTCAGATCCTCCAGCGCCAACTGGTGTTCCCGCAATTCGGCTTCCGTCTCGTTCAGGTGTGCCCGGAAAACGGCGGTCTGTTCGACGAGGTTTATGGTCTCCTCATCGAGGGCAACGAGCTTGTTCGATTCCTTGTAGAGTTTCAGAGCGAGTTCGGAATCAGCCAGTTTAGCCCGCACGCTGTCCAATTGTGCTTCGAGGAATTTGCGGACTTCTCCAACCTCCCCCTTGGAGATTTCCAGGTTGAAGTTATAAAAAACATCGGCGACCTGGTTGGTGAGATATGCTGCTTCGAAAGCGGTATTGGCCGTAACCTTCACCACGATGATGTCGGTGTCGACAACCGGCTCGACGGCTATGGATTCACGCAGTTGCTTGAGCCGCTTCTCGTGGCTGATGGGACGCCCTTTCTTATCGGTAGCCGCGAGAATTTTCAGATGATCCCGGTAGGGAGTTAAACGCAGACTTTCGATGACGCGTTCAGCCAGTGTGCGGCTCTTGATCACCTCGACCTGGTTTGAGATCATGGTCTGAGAGTTGATAAATCCGGGAAGCCCGAAGATGGACTGTTCGAGTCTCCCTTTATCCTCGATCATGATCGTGGTGGAAGCCTGATACACCGGTTCCATGTGGTAAGTGAAATAGGTCGTCAGACCCAGAATGAGGAGAAAACTCACCAGTATTATCCACCTGCCCCTCAGGATAATACGCAGGTAATCAGCTATGTTGATCGAATCCTCGTGCTCACCGCTCATTTGATTCCCCCAACTACGGTTGTCTCTGCTCTGCTGCCCGGGCACGGTAATCCTTCCAGAATCAGGCGCGGGTGTTCTTCCACCAATCGGCGCGCTTCTGCCTCCCCTACGACTTCGGCAGCGGCAAAATATGCCGCCTTCAAACTAGGCATTCTGCGGTTTACACCATGCCCATCGGTCGCAATGAGGTGGCCCACCCTCTCTTTAAGCAAATTATAAGCCATCTTTTTAACCGACCGCCCAAAAACTCCAGTCAGGCTGCCCGCGTTAATCTGAAGCAGAGCGCCCGCATCCAGGATGCGGTTGATCAGAGACGGCTTTTTGAACAGGGAAATCGTTCTCTCGGGATGGGCTATGATGGGGGTTATGCCGGTCTGTTTCAGAGAGGCAAGTTCCTTTTCGAATCCCTCGGGCAGGTCTGCGAAGGGGAACTCCACGAGCATGTAGCGGCCGGTGTTGTTGATCGTAGCGGCTTCCAGGTGAGCCAATCCATACAGACCAGGCCGGAAGTAAATCTCGCTGCCCAGCAGCAATTCAAGGTAGGGAAATTCGGACTCCAGGCGCCGCTTCAGACCGCTGTACCCCTCGAGGAATTGCTGGTTTCGCCTCTCATCGAAGTTATTGAGTATATGAGGTGTGGCGACGAGGGTTCTGGTGCCGTCCTCAAAGGCGGCTTTTGCCAGAGTGATCGCTTCGGCGACCGTTTGGGGACCATCATCCAGCTCGGGCAGGATGTGCACGTGGAGATCGATCATGTTAGCCCCTTCAAGGAGATGTGTCCCGGTGCTTAAATTGAGCTTTAACCTCCGATAATTTAAACTGTTGAGACCAGAAGCAGATGATACCCAGAAGCGTCATGGGAATGTAGTTGGCGAGGTGTAAAGCGATGGCAAGACCCATGGCAGTCTCGGCGGGAACGCCGAAGAGCGAAACTCCAAAGGCGACGATACCGTGAAACGTTCCCACGGCTCCCGGCGCCGAAGGCAGGGCAACGCCGATTGTGATGATAATTAAAAGGACCACCGATGCCAGGAAGGGATTTTGGTAAATGGTGGGATAGTCGGGTAAGACCAGATCGAAGGCGAGCAGCACCACGAACACGCTGGCGATATAACAAACTTCGAGGATGACCGTGTGCATGAGAATCGCCAGGTAGTGGCGGGAACTGCGCAGGATTTCCAATCCGGAGGCGAAGCCTTCGACGACCGCGATAATCCGGTTCGAAATTGTCTTCGGCAGAGGCTTCAAGAAAAAGCGAAGCAAGTTGATCGTTTTATCCGTCGCGACCAACAAGCCGACCAGGAAGGCAATCATTATCAGTGAAGCAGCTCCTACGTAGAAGAGACCATTCCGTATCCAGTCGGGAAAGGGAAAGAAAAAGATGGTGACACTGAGAAGCACCAGAATAACTACAGAATCCAGCAAGCGCTCCACAACGATGGTAGCCAGGATTGACGATTTACTGATCTTCTCGGCTTTGCCCAGGAAATAGGCTCGCAGGATTTCTCCCATCCGCAGGGGCAGGATGTTGTTGATCATGTAACCGATGTTCATGGCCGAATACACGGGCCAGTAGTGGATCTCAGAATAGACAGGCTGCAACATGATGCGCCAGCGCTGAGCCCTGAAGAAGAGGCTGACGACGAGCAGGCCCACGCCGATTATCAGGTATTCGTAATGAGCTTCTGCCATGGCCGTCCCCAGCCCGGCCAGGTCGATCCGGATATGCCCGAAAAAGGCTCCGTACAGGTCCGTGCTACCACTGAAGAGACCGGCAAAGTCCGGCTTCCAAAAGGACAAATAAATGAACAACAAGCTTAAAAATAACCCCACGGCAACACGTATTTTCATATTTTCTAACCTGTATTAGTGAACTGGAGTTGTGAATCCAGAGGCGCCTCGCGGAAGGGCGCGTCAGCGCATATCGATGACCTCCGCACCTTCGGGAGGTGTAAAGTGGAAGGTATCATCGGCAAGTTCCAGGTTAAGCTTGAATGCTTCAAATTCAAAGATGGTGATATTATCCGCCAGATCTTCCAGTAAGAACTTCCTCGTGAAGTGTTCAGACCTATCTACCCAAACTTGTAATTGACGAGTCGGATCCGTATCCCTCTTCGGGACCAACACCAGCAGATCGCATTCCAGTCCGCCGAACGTTGACTGTTCCACTGATTGAATCTCGTAATGGTCAGGATATTCGTAGAGGAGCTTCCGGGGGGTCACCAGATCATCCGCACCGTCCTTCAGTGACCGGATTATAACCTGGTTCTGCATGGAATTAAACATCCAGAGGATTTGGCCGTCGCTGACAATCGTCTGCTGCTCCGTCTCCGTCCTGAACCGCCCTCCCCGAGCCATGAAAAATCTCCCCTCATCCATCTGAACATCCTCGGCTCCCGGAACAGCATAGCGGGCCTCAAAATGGACGCTGAGGGTGTTGAGCGCTTCATACCTCTCCCGAACCAGGCGGAGAATTCGATCGCCAGCGCTGGCCTGGACGAGTGCGGCCGTCAGAACTGAAATCAGAAAAAACGCCAGAGAAAAGATGACTCCTGTTCGAATGCAATCTAACCGGGTTGATTTCATAAAGCTTCGGTTGCCTTTTGGGATTATTGCCCTCTATTACTTCTTTAATCTCAAAATCCAGCTGCGTGTTCCATCAGGGTTTGGGGTGAAGAACAGAAGGTCGGGCTGGAGTCTTTCAGGCCTCCGGCGGGATATTGTCCAACAGGTTGTCCAGGTCATCCTCGTTCATCAAGACCTCCCGCGCCTTCGATCCGTCGAAGGGCCCCACGATGCCCGCCCGTTCCAACTGATCGATGAGACGGCCAGCCCGGGCATAGCCGATTTTGAGGCGGCGCTGTAAGACGGATACAGAAGCTTGCCCCTGGTGAATGACGATGCGCGCCGCATCCTCGAAAAATTCATCGCGGTCACCCATCATCTCTTCCGGGCTACCAGCTACCCCCTCCCCTCGGGGTAACCTGAAGGGTTCGCGGTGAAAATCGTGCGGCTGGTCTTCAATGAAGGAGATCAGTCGTTCAATCTCCTCGGGACTTACGTAAGCGCAGTGAATGCGCTCGGGCTGTCCCCGACCCGGAGGGATGAACAGGGCGTCGCCGTTCCCAAGGAGCGCCTCTGCACCATTACAATCCAGGATGGTTCGTGAGTCGATTTTCGAGGCGACCTGAAAGGCGATTCTCGCCGGAAAGTTCGCCTTAATTATGCCGGTAATGACGTCGACCGAAGGACGCTGAGTGGCGACGATCAGATGGATCCCTACCGCTCTGGCCATCTGGGCCAGTCGAGCGATCGGCTCTTCGACATCTTTGGCTGCAATCATCATCAAGTCAGCCAGCTCATCGATGACGACGATCAGATAACTCAGAGGTTTATGTACCTCCCCTTCCGGTGAAACCGCCTTCCCGGCAAGCGCCTGCCTGTTGAATTCTTCAATGTTACGGGAACCCACAGCGGCCATGACGTCGTAGCGGCGGCCCATCTCGAGTTCTACTCCGCCGAGAGCGCGGACGGCGTTCGCCGGCGTCGTGATGACCTCCTCGTCAAGATCCATAGAGGTTAACAGGTGGTGCCTGGCCAGGCGGGCATAAATGGACAGCTCCAGCTTTTTGGGATCAATGATGACGAACTGAAGGCTTTCCGGGGGATTGCGTAATAACAGGCTGGCGATGATCGTGTTCAGACAGACTGATTTGCCCGAGCCGGTCGTCCCGGCTACCAGGAGATGGGGCATCACGCCCAGATCGGAGACATAGGGTTGGCCTGAGGCCGCATCACCAAGGGCAATCGCCAGCGGGGATTTGTGTTCCTGAAATGAGGGATCCCTGACCACCGCTTTCAAGGCCACCATCGAGGGGCGGCGGTTGGGAATTTCAACGCCAACTGCCCCCTGTCCCGGGATGGGGGCCTGTATGCGGATCGCTCGCGCCCGTAAAACGAGGGCCAAGTCGTCCGCCAATCCGCTGATACGGCTGACTTTAACTCCCGGATCCGGTTCCAGGTCGAAGCGGGTGATCACTGGACCGGGATTGACGCCCACAACCCTGGCTCCCACTCCAAAGTCCGACAGGGCTTCCTGAAGCCGTTTGGCTTTCGCCTTCAATTCATCCGGAGCATCCGGTGATTCCGGCGGCGGTTCCTCCAGTAGGGACAGGGGTGGGATTTGATACTGCTGCCGGGGTTCCGACGGTTTTTCAACGGCTTCGGATGCCAGTGGTTCAGAAACGGCGGATTTTGCCGGGAATAAGTTTTCCGTGAATACCGTATCAGAGGCATCGGCAACGGTATCGGCCGAAGCGGGTTGTCCATTCCTGTGATCCTCGCTGGCGCCGACTTTCCTGCGGTGGATTTTGAATCTAAGCCGCCTTTTGGGACGATGAGTCCAGATCCACAAGGCAGATCGCTTCACCCAGGTCGTCAGTTGCAGCAGGATTTTGGATGGATGCAGACGCAATAAGGCGACCAGGCAGATCAAGACGATGAAGGACCAGACCGTCCAGGCGCCGACGGCACCCATAAAGCCGTAGATCCAGCCGCCGACAGTTACCCCGATCAGACCAGCATGTTCTGAAATGGGATCGTTCGCTTCAGCCAAGCCGATGCTAAAGGAAATCCAGAAGGCAGCCACAAGGAGGCCACCACTGTAAAGCAGGATCCTCGTTTTCTTCCAGTGGAGGAGCACCGCTCCCGCCCATACGAGGAGCAATAGGGGAAATACAAAAGAGGGCCAACGTCCAAAAAAGAACTGGATCAGGAGATAGGAAAGGCTGGCACCGAAAACATTGAGGATATTTTTTTGGGCGAGGTTCTCTGCATCGCCCTGGTAGGTTGCCAATGCGAGCAGGGTTAATACCGCCAATCCCAGAAGAAATAACCCAAGAATTTCCGCCAGGCGCCCCCTGTCCTTCCGTTTTCGCTTCGGACGCCGCCTTGCTGGGGTCTTCTTCATAACTCTATTCTCCTCCCCCAAGGATCGGTTCTTTATTCTTTGGCCATGGTGATCTTGCCATCAGAATAGGTTGGCAGCAGCGGCAGACGGTTGAGGTCCGCGCAGAATGGCAGGTCTTTTTCCATTCCGATTTCAGCCAGGTATTTACCGTGGTGTGAATGAGCCACCAACTCAGGGATCGAATCCCGGTATCGTTCTGCCAGAACGATGGCGGATGACGCCGCGTCGTTCAGCTCCAATTCCACCCCGGCGCGTCGTTTCACTTCGTCTAAAAGCATGCCGGCGCAGACGGCATCTTCGATGGCGAATTGCGATAGCTTACCGGCACACAAAATGCTGACCGATCTTTCGGTCTTCATAAGAGCATGAACGACCACCCCGAGATTGACAAAACCATTGATCAAGGTGCGGCTGGCCTGACGGGTTTTGATTATGGTAGGCGATCCGTTCGTGCTGCCGAAGATCAGGGTTTTCCCCTTAACGACGCCAGAAGTATATTGAAACGGTGAATTGCCTAGATCGAATCCCTCGATCAACTTACCCTCCCGCTCGCCACAGAGGAGGATGGAATCTCGAGACAGCTGGTTCGCCAACTGTATGGCATCCGCTATCGATACCACGGGCACGACCTCCTTGGCAAAGGCCGCTAGTGCCGCGCAAATCGTCGTCGAAGCGCGGAGAACGTCGACCACGACCGCGATCTGGTCTTTTAGTCGATCTTCGGTGACTTCATTGGCGGTAAAATACAGGTCAATTTTCATGCCATATCCGTATCATCTACATCGTCTGATCGGGAGTATAAAACGGGGTTGGGACAACCCGGATAGGGTGCTTCTCGCCCCGGAGAATGAGTTGAAGTTCGGTGCCAGGTTCACCCAGCGCCACCGGAACATAGCCCATCCCAATTCCGCATTTGAGCATCGGTGAGTGATTCCCGCTGGTTGTCACCCCAACCTCTACGTCATTCGTGTAGAGGGGGTATCCCTGGCGTGGGATGGTGCGGTCCAGCGTTTCATACCCGATCAGCGCACGCTCTATACCATCATCTCTCGCTTTTACTATCGCATCTCTTCCAATGAAATCGTCCTTCCTCAACTTGGTGATCCATCCCAGCCCCGCTTCAAGAGGGTTGGTAGTGGCATCGATATCATTGCCGTAAAGGCAAAATTTCATCTCCAATCTTAGGGTATCTCGGGCACCCAATCCGACCGGTTCGACGTCATAGGGCTTCCCTGCATCGAAAAGAGCGCTCCAGAGATCCTCAGATCGGGTCCGATCAATGTAAATTTCATAGCCCAGCTCGCCCGTGTAGCCGGTCCGCGAGATCACGCCCTCGACTCCGGCAATGCTTCCTTCGATGAAATGATAATACTTGACCGATGGGAGATCTTGTGGAACAATGGATTTCAAGATGTCAAGCGATCTCGGTCCCTGCAATGCAAGGAGGGTAACTTCATCGGACCTGTCGCTGAATTCTACTCCCCGGACGGGCAGGTGTTCCTCAATCCATTGTCTGTCTTTGTCGAGGTTGGCGGCGTTGACCACCAACATGAAGCGGTCTTCGAAACGGTACACCAGCAGGTCGTCGACGATACCGCCGTCGGGATAACACATGGCGGAATACTGTACCTGTCCGATGTTTAGCTTGGCAACGTTGTTGATGGTGATCCAATTAAGGAAGGCCTCTGCTTCGCTTCCCCGGAATTCGAATTCCCCCATGTGGGAGACATCGAAAACGCCGGCTGTTTCCCGCACCCGGCGGTGTTCGGAGATGATTCCCTTATACTGCACGGGCATCCGGAATCCGGCGAACGGGATAAGCTTGGCGCCGAGGTGGTGATGAGTGTCGTACAGCGCGGTTTTTTTTTGGTTAGTCTCGTTCATAGCGCCGCGCTCTACAGCTTGCCGACTGCATCTCGGACGCGATCCAGGGCGAGTTGAATATTCTCCACAGAATTGGCGTAGGAGAACCTCACGTACCCGTCACCGAATTCACCGAAAGATGTACCCGAGAGAGCCGCCACACCGGCTTCATCCAACAGGTACTGCTCCATCTTGCGGCTGCCCATCGGCAGTTCCCGGATATTGGGGAACACGTAGAACGAACCCAGAGGTCGCAAGCACTTGAAGCCGGGGATGTTATTGAGGCCGTCCACGATGACGTCGCGGCGCCGCTTGAATTCGGCTACCATCTTGTCGACATCATCCTGAGGTCCCCTGATCGCTTCGATGCAGGCGTGCTGAACGAATGTGTTAACACACGAATTTGAATTGGTCTGCAGGCGCGCCACCTGGTCCGCCAGCGGTACGGGCATCACGCCGTAGCCTGCTCTCCAGCCGGTCATGGCGTATGTTTTGGAAAAACCATCCAGGAGAATGGTGCGTTCCTTCATCCCGGGGATGGTAGTGATGGAGTTGTGTTCGCCTTCATAAACGATATTACAGTAAACCTCATCGCTAAGCACGAAGCAGTCGTGTTTCAGTGCCAGTTCGGCGATCTCTTCCAGATCGCCCTTGTTGAGGACGCCACCGGTGGGATTCTGAGGAGAGTTGACAATGATCAGCTTGGTGTTATCGTTGACCAGCCTCTTCAAATCG
>JALGZU010000440.1 GCA_025774735.1 candidate division LCP-89 bacterium
GAAAGCCAGGGTTTCCTGACCGGGCAGGTTGATGTCCTGGTAATGGTTAGAGACCAGACTCCAGGCGGCCGAATCGGGAGTGCCGACATTTTCGAGGAACATGATGCCCACCGGAATGCGCCCGATGAAGAGATCGAGGTCACTGTCAGCATCGATATCGACCAACGCTGGATTGCTATAATGGCCTCCATCCAGAAAGACGAGTTGATCCCGGGTGAACTCCCAGTTGGGCGCTCTGGGCAAGCCCGTATTGGTCAAGAGGGTGAGATTGCCGTCCGATTTGCCGGATATCAGGTCCAGGTCATTATCGCCATCGACATCCCAGAATGTGGGGGCGCCGTTGAATCCGACGTCGTAGACGATACCCGAGTCCGAGTAGCCGGGCTGAGTGGGCGGCCCTTCGTTGTGAAAATATTTAATTCTACCGTCCACGGTGGTTTGGAAACTCCAGGCGGGCTCTCCCACCGAGCCGGCGTTGAGATAGTGAGCGGCTCCGCCGAGGATGGGGGGATCCTTGTCATGGCCGATCAACAGGTCGTCATCGCCGTCGGCATCGAGATCTTCGAAGAAAGGGATGGCGTGGTGGGTGACCAGGATAAAATTATAATTCTGGGTGACGAAGGCGAAGGAGGGATTGGCTGAATTGCCGTCGTTGCGATAATACCAGATCTGACCGTCTTCATCGCCGATGAACAGATCGAGATCTTCATCGGCGTCGATGTCCCAGAAGGTGGGGGCGTTCTGTTTGCCCACGTCGATGGTATCATAAGCCGTGCTGATACAGGACCAGTTGGGCGGATTTCCCCCCAGGTTTTCGAAGGCGTTGAGGTAGCCGTCGTGTTCGCCGACGTAGAGATCGCCGTCCCCATCGCCATCCAGGTCGGCGAATACGGGCTTGGTGAATTCAGTGCCGCCGTGATAGACGGCCATCTGCGCGCCGTCGAGGTAAGCGTGCATCTGCCGATCCCAATACAGATCCTGCGCTGACGCCTGAGGCGTAAACAGTAGCAGAACAACAGCTCCAAAATATCCTGTGGTAAGATAACGGGAAATAGTCCGGGCTGGTCGGTTCAGCGCCCGCAAGATGGTGTTCATCGTTCCCCCGATGGAATGGTGCAAGTAATAATATAATAATATATAAATTATTTATGGTGATGTCAAGCACAAAGAGAGAACGCGGTTTCGAATGTTTACCACGCAAAAAGGGCGAACGCACCGGTTCGCCCTCACAATTTCCGTTCGTCATTCCTGCTTGTCGGGAATCTGACGAATAAGCCACGTTAATGGGGAGGATAGACATTCCTGTCTGTCTTTCCAATCTTGTCAGACACGAATGTCTGACCTCCCTGGTTATTTCATCAGCACCATCTTTTGGGAGGCGGTGAAATCGCCTGCTTCAAGGTGGTAGATATAGACTCCCGATACCAGATTTGACGCATCCCAGGTCACTTTGTGATAGCCTGCATTTCTCCAGCCACTGATAAGGGTTGTAACCAAACGGCCGGAAATGTCGTAGATTTTGAGGTTTACCTTCGAGTCTCTGGGTAAATCAAATGGGATCGTCGTAACTGGGTTGAAGGGATTGGGGAAGTTATTTTCTAAATAATAACTCCTTGGGATCTCATTATCTTGGCTCCCAGAGACAGAGGAAGGAGGTCCCTGGTCGTAATATAGAGCGCCCATATCAGCTCGTGTGCTGTCTGGATCGTTATAATGAGGATCCGGATCCCCGGTATCGATGCAGGGAGAACCCCACTGCAAACGGTAATCATCGTTGATGTAATCGACAAACATGGGATCAGCATCGATATTGCCCGTGCCTTCCCACCCCCTCTGAATGTCCGAATAGGTGACATCGGCGTTTGCATAGACCCCCTCTTCATAGATCTGTGCGGGCGTATTTCCCCATAATATGCAATTAATGAGTGCAGGTTGCGACCATTCACCATAGCATGCTACGCCGTAAGAGGGTGTATTTTTCACAATTGTATTATTGATTAGCACCGGATCGGAGGAAGATGCGCATACTCCGCCACCCTCCTCGAAGAGGGTATAGTTCCTCGAGATGATATTGCCGATGATCAAACACTCGCAGGCACAACATATACCACCCCCGCGATAGATAGCTGAATTAAGATCAATTAAGTTGTTGCTTATGACAGCCCAAGCATCCCAAAGATAAATCCCACCTCCATTGATGGAAGCGTGATTGTCAATGATCTCGTTGTCGGTTATTTCGTAGGCGCCATATCTGCAGTAGATTCCACCTCCAGCATCGCTATAATTGTAAGCGATTCTGTTCGCCCTTATAACTGCATCTGAACTATAGCAATAAATAGCACCACCAACACCATATGCCGTGCAGAAGTCAATCAGGCTATGGTTCAGAGTGAAATTGCTGTTAAATGCATAAATACCGCCGCCATAGCTTGCAGAACCGGTGGCTTTCCCCCATGTGAGGTGGCAATACTGTAAAAAACAATCATCCGAAGCATTCGTAAATCGTATTCCGCTCCATCCCTCACTGGTATTGAATGGAACAAAAGTGATCGTGTCGTTGACGGTGCCCAGCGCTTGAAGTGTGGCGTTTTCAAGTACCTGCAGCATGTAATGACCGTTGAACTGAATATGTACTCCCGGCCCGATAAGCAGCGTTTCATTTGCGGGTACGGTGAGGTCATCCATGACGTAATAGGGATTGCCATCTGCAGTCCACTCACCGTACACCTCGCCGGATACCAGGGTCCCGATCAGCGACTTTGAGGCTTCCGGAGTGTTGCCGTACATGCCGATGTTTACCCTATCGCCGTTGGGCTCCGGCTCACTGCCGTACGGCGACGCAGGATTGCCGGCGTCAATACAAGGACTGTGAAGCGGATCCGGTACCCAGGAGCCGTTATGGTAACTCCCCGCAACGGACTGGAGGTGATAGTCACCATTTACGGCGTCGACGAAATGTGGATCGCTGTCAATATTTCCCGTACCCGGCCATCCTCCTTCAACGTCATTATAGACGATTTCGGGATTGGATGAACCCTGGGAGACTATTTCCGGAGGGTAATTGCTCAATAGGATACAGTTCATCATAAT
>JALGZU010000441.1 GCA_025774735.1 candidate division LCP-89 bacterium
CGCCGACCAGAAGAAACTGCTCCACCCGGCTCACAATCCCTTCTTTCAGCACGCCCAGATGACCCGCCTCATCGCCCGGCGAGACGGTAAACCCGTCGGACGCATCTGCGCCATCGACAACCTGGCTCACCAGGAGTACTGGCAGGAATCGGTCGGATTCTTTGGATTTTTCGAATGCGAAAACGATCCCGAAACCGCCCGGGCTCTGGTCGAAGCGGCGGCGGACTGGTTGAAACCACGCGGCATCGACGTCATGCGCGGCCCCATGAATCCGTCCACAAACGACAGCTGCGGACTGCTGGTCGAGGGCTTCGATTCACCTCCCATGGTGATGATGCCCTACAACCCCCATTATTACGCTGACCTGCTGGAGGCGGCCGGACTGGCGAAAGTCAAAGATCTGCTTGCTTACAAAATCACCGAGGATTCCTTGACGGAGCGCATCCTGCGCGTGGGAGAAAAACTCGCCGAGCGGGTGAAAGTTACGATTCGATCTATCGAAAAGAAGAACCTTGATGCCGAGATCGAGCGCATTCGCTCCATCTACAACCAGGCCTGGTCGAAGAACTGGGGCTTCGTCCCCATGACCGAAGCCGAGTTCGATCACACCGCCAACGATCTCAAGAAACTGCTGGATCCCGCCCTCGCCTACATCGCAGAAGATGGTGACCGGCCGATCGGCTTTTCACTGGCGCTGCCGGATATCAACATGGCCTTGAAGTACGCCAACGGCAGGCTCTTTCCAGTCGGGATTTTCAAGCTTCTCTACCATGCCAGAAAGATCAACCGCGCCCGCGTCATTACGACGGGAGTGGTGGAGGAATACCGGAATCGCGGTGTCGACGTCCTCTTCTACCTCGAATCGTACAAGCGCGGCGTAGCGGCCGGCTACACGAGTGCGGAATTGTCCTGGATTCTGGAGGACAATGAAGCGATGAACCGGGCCGTTACGTCGGTTATCGGCGGCGAACTCTACAAGCGCTATCGCATCTACGATAAAGCCTTATGAGTACCCCGATCCTGGTCACCGGCGCCAACGGTTTCGTGGGCAGTCACGTGGTCGAAGAGCTCCTCCAGCACGGCTACTCCGTTCGCTGCCTGCTGCGTACGCATTCTCAACCGAACTGGATCGAAACCCTCCCCGTCGACATCCAACGGGTGGATTATTTCGATCCAAATGCATTGCGCAAGGCGGTTTCCGGAAGTGAGGCGATCCTGCACTTCGGGGGAGCCACCAAGGCGAAGGATAAAGAAGCGTTCTTCCACGCCAACACCCGCACCACGAAAGCCCTCCTGAGCGCCGCCGCGGACGCCTGCCCCGACCTCACCCTGTTTCTCTTCTGTTCCAGCCAGGCTGCACTGGGACCGTCGCCGTCGCTCGATCCATTGGACGAGAGTGCTCCAGTCCAGCCCATCTCCGACTATGGCTGGTCCAAGATGGCGGCTGAAAAGCTCTGCCGGGAATACGAGGAACGCTTTCCCATCGTCATTCTGAGGCCCCCCGCCGTTTACGGACCCCGGGATAAAGATATCCTCATCTTCTTCAAGACGATACGTTGGGGGATATCCCCCACGATCGGCAGGGGCGAACGCTACATCAGCCTGGTGCACGCAGGCGATATCGCACAAATCAGCCGCCTGATCCTCCACAAGCCGCAGCGGGGCATGCGCATCTATCACGTCACGGACGGAGACGTGCACCGCTGGAGCCAGGTTCTGGACGCCATCGCCGAAGCGATGGATAAGCGGCCGATCCATATCGCCGTGCCGACGGGGCTGGCGGTGTTCATCAGTCGGGTGGTATCGGGATTTGCATCGGCGGCGGGACGCCTTTCGACGATGAACCGGGAAAAACTGAACGAAGTTCTGCAGAACTACTGGCTGATCAGTTCCAGGAGGGCGGAAGAGGAGTTAGGCTACCGGCCAAAATTCAAACTGGAGGAAGGCATCACCGATACGGTCCGCTGGTACCGTGAGCACCGGTGGCTGTGAATGCAAGGATGGGTTTTATTCAGGCGGGGGAAGAACCCCCGCCCTACAAAAAATTGATTCGAACTGCTCGGGAGTGAATCTCCGGGCTTTTTATTGCTGTTTCCGGGAAAGCCGGGGCGACATACGTGGCGGACAAAAGCTGCTGTCCGCCAATATTGTCGGTGGGTTTCCGCACGATTTAGATTTTGGAGGGACAAATTTGTTGCAGGAGGGGATGTTTGATATAGTCGTCATGGTTACGGGATAGTTACGATTGAAGAGCGTGTAATCGGGATTAAAGAGGAGGGTTATTATATATAATATACAACAGGTCGGTCTTGCGCCGACCCCTTTTGAAAAATGAGATTGCCACGTCATCCGCCGTGCGGCGGATTCCTCGCCCCGAAGGGGCCCCCTTGGGGCAATGACCATATGGAAAAGGGCAACCCACCGGATTGCCCCTACAAATGGCGGGGGAAGAATCCCCGCCCTACGACAAGATTCCTGCGTTCGCAGGTCCGTAGGACTCCTATGGAGAATGACAAATCCTACCGGATAATGACCACCTTCTTCACCGCCTGACCGTAACCGGTTTTCAACCGCACGAAATACACCCCGGAGGTCAAATCCCGCAGGTCGTATGTGGCTGCATGGCTGCCGGCGGCGTAATGCCCCTCCCCGATGACGCCGATCCTCCGGCCCAAGAGGTTGTAAAGGTCGATCTCCACCCACCCAGCCTCCGGCAGGGTGAATTGCACGAGACCGTTGGAAACGCCCGAAATCTGGGGATAGATTTCTGCGGGTCGTTTGCGCGGATCCGGCCCACCCAGGGTGCCATCGGCGTTGACGTGCTTGCCATAGATATCCCAAATATCAGGGCCCGTTTTAATACCAAAGATACCCGCCGCACCCCCTTCATCGTCAGGAATGACGCCGGGATATAGGAACGTTGAATTACTCGATTCCTCCAGATAAGTCAAAAGCGTTCCATTGTCTCCGAACTGTTTATCCCCTCGTATGTCAAGCGCTTGTATATATAGAAACATCCCGCGTGGAGTGGGGACAGTAGGGACTTTAAACATGTATATTCCAAAAAAATAGGGATAGCGAAAGGCAAAATGGGATTCCCATCCCCACACCAGATTGTCGAAATGCGCCATCTCGGCGCCCACATGCCCGCTGCCGTAGGTCGGCCAGTAGAGGTTGCCATCCATATCCATGCGCTGGCCGTATACGGTTCTCCAGCCATTTTGCTCCAAATCGTCGATCCATCCTAAGTAGAAGTAACCCGGTTCGCCGGGAACCATCTGGTTCATATCATTCCAACTCACATAATGCTGATGCCACAAAATGTCACCGTTCGGCCCGACGCGATAGGCTCGGTTTCCTGAACCGCTGCCTGCGTGCAGAATAAAACCGTTTTCACCGTCGGGGATGATTTCATGGGTCCAGGGATTATTTTCGTAGATTACCAATCCTCCGGCTGGATCCCACATCGCCTGCCCCAGCGAATCGAATCTCTGCATGAACACCGAGCCATTAGGGATACGTGAATCGATCCAGACCATGTAGACGCCCCCTTCACCATCTGGAACAAGCCTTGGACTTCCCTCATCATGGGGACTTGATAAAACGAGCTTTCCGCTGTCGCTCCAGGCTGTCTGACCTTCCGAATCAATATGCTGCAACCAGATATCTACGGAAGATCCTGGCTCATCAGGAAGGTAGGAAACGGCGAAGTAGAACCCGCCGTTGCCGTCAGGGCAGATGTCTATACCTTGTTCTGAAAGCGGATATATCTTTTTGGCCGAATCTCCCCACATGATGTTCCCAAGTGAATCCAGGCGTTGAGCATAAACCCCGGTATCGGGCAATGAATTCATCACCCAATAGATAATCGCACCTCCTTCACCATCAGCTTTTACTTTTGGATAATAGGTGTGCCTTGAGTTGAAGGCGGGCCAGACCGACTGTGGCTCAGGGTATACTAATTGACCGTTTCGATCAACAATTTGGTAGCTATTTCCGGACCAACCCTTATAACACACCACCAGTATGCGACCGTCCGCTAAGGGTAAGGTAGTTGGAGATCTTTCTGACGTGTCCGGATCAGCCGCCACTGGCAGGTTCTCCTCCAACGTGGTGTATTCGAACCACCAGGCGAGGGAGGAGCCAGTCCAGGCGAGGAGAAAAGTGGGAATGAGCAGTATGAAGATTCTTGATCGCATGGCGACAACCGGAAAGTGTCCGATTTATAATATACAACCTGAATTCGGGAAAGTCAAGAGAAGATTTGAAGGTGGGGAAGATTTTTTTGGGGGATCTTGTCTGAACCGCGGATTACGCGGATTACACTGATTTCGCGGATAAAAAATAGCGGCAGACGAGCTGCCGCACTACGCTTTAAAAGGCGGGGGAGAAGAAGGGCGAACACTTAGGTGCGTCCCTGGCTTCCCTGGATTCCTGCGTCCGCAGGAATGACCTAAAAAGTGAAAGATGAGATTGCTTCGTCATTCGCCGCTCGGCGAATTCCTCGCAATGACCATATGGAAAAGGGCGATCCACCGGGTTGCCCCTACAAATGGCGGGGGAAGAACCCCCGCCCTACGGATGTCGGGATCGGGGACGACCCCGACTACGGGCATCACTGTACCACCACAACCTTCTTCACCGCCTGGCCGTAATCGGCTTTTAACCGCACGAAATACACCCCCGAGGTCAAATCCCGCAGGTCATACCGGACCGCATGGCGCCCCGCGCCGTAATGCCCCTCCCCGATGACGCCAACCTTTCGGCCCAAGAGGTTGTACAGATCCAATTCCACCCGGCCAGCCTCCGGCAGGGTGAATTGTACGGCACCGTTGAAAACACCCGAAATCTGGGGATAGATCTCTGCGGGTCGTTTGCGCGGATCGATGCCCCCTAAAGTGCCGTCCGGATTGACGTGCTTGCCCCAGATGTTGTAGCCATATGTTGGGCTCAGAAATCACCATCCGGTACAATGTTAGGATATTCTATGACTATGGTACCATCTCCTGCTATTATTACACCCCTTAAATCGAACTGGCGATTCCCCAACGAATCCAATAGTTGGATATTAAGTGGGCGTCTGCCATTATGATCAAATGTACTAATTCCATAAAAATAAGGATATTGATATGTAAACCTCTTATCTGCAGTCGGCCAATCACCCATGCTCATCATGATAGCGCCCCTGTGTTCTTCTCCCGGTGTCCTCCAGTACCTATTGCCATCCATGTCCATCTTCTGGCCGTAAACGCCGAATCCAGTACCGTACTCAGAGACATATCCAAGATAAAAATAGCCGGAATCACCCTCTACGATTTTAGCACTCGACCAGCTACTAACGTAATCTTGTACCCAGAGTGTGCTGCCATCAGGAGCAATGCGATAGGCGCGATTGTTATAACCGCCCCCGTTATGCATGATCATCCCCCCTTCACAATCGGGAATGACGTCGTGAAGAGATTCCGGTTCAGAGAAAAAAACACCGTCCGGGCTCCATTGGACGTTACCATCGGCATCCAAACGCTGCATGAAGGTAGCCCCATTGGGAATGGTGTGGGGGGGACGGTAATCGGTCCAGACGACATAGGCGCCGCCAGCCCCATTGTGCGTGACGTTGGGGTCACTCTGCTGGTATGGGTAATTGACAACTACGGCGCCACTGTCACCCCATAGACTTTGGCCCGATTCGTTTAAACGGAAACAGGAAATGCCCTCT
>JALGZU010000442.1 GCA_025774735.1 candidate division LCP-89 bacterium
GGTCGGCCAGGCTGAAACAACGATCTCCGGGGGCGACGTTTCAGGCGTATGGACAACATCCGGTTCTCCTTACCTGCTCGAAGCCGACGTCACCGTCCCCGCCGGTGAAACCCTGACAATTGAACCGGGCGTGGTGGTCTTTTCCGAATCCTGGTATGCTTTGACGGTCCACGGGACACTGACAGCAATCGGGACGGAAAGCGACTCCATCTTCTTTACAACCGATCCTGTCGGCTTTCCTCCCAGCAGCCCAGGTTGGAAAGGCGTCCGATTTGTCAATGCCGCAGCAGGCAGTGAAATGGCCTACTGCGAAATCACCAACGGCAAAGTGACCGCAGCCTATCCCTTCGACGTAGGCGCGGCGCTGTTTATTCAGAATTCCGATCCGATCGTCCGCAATTCGACCTTCAAGGAAAATTGGGCGGGTGATAAGGGCGGTGCCATCTATGTCGAAGGCGGCAGCCCGATTATCAAGGATAACCTGATAACTGACAATTTCATCGGCTGGGGCTCGACTGTGTACGGCGGTGGTATCGCCTGCGTCGATGCGAATCCCCAGATTGAAGGGAACGTCATCAGTTATAACGAAATCAGCGCCAGCGGCACCTATCCCAGCGGTATTTCCAAAGCTCGCGGCGGTGGCATCTACTTGAACGGCTGCGGCGGTAGCGTAAGCCATAATGTCATCGTGAATAACAGCGCCGAAGCTTCAGCCACGTCAATCTCTTCGGAGAGCAGCGGCGGCGGTATCCAGGTCTGGGGCGGCACCACCGAAATCAGCAACAATACGATTTCGGGCAATACGACGGCAGTGGGTTCCTCCTTTCTAGGTGACGGCGGCGGCATCGCACTCTATGGACTCTATGGTAATTCCCTGAACATCGTAAACAACATCATCGAAGGCAACAGCGGCGGCGGGATCTACTTCGATGCATACACCGCCAATGCAGAGGCCCTCTACAACGATTTCTATAATAACGGTGACAATTTCCTGGGGAATGTGCCCGCCGGATTGGGTGTCATCAATACCGTTAATTACAACGGTGATCCTGCGGATATGTACTACAACATCTTCCTGAATCCTTTGTTCGTCAATCCAATCAGCGGTGATTATACACTGCAGGCCGGTTCACCCGCCATCGACGCGGGAGATCCCGACACGCCCTACGATCCCGACGGCACCATCGCCGACCAGGGCGCCTTCTACTTCGACCAGGGCGGCCTGCCCGTACTGGACATCACCCTGACGCCGTACGGTGCACCCATCGTCATTTCGGCTTCCGGAGGGGCTTTCGATTACAACATCGCCCTCGAAAATGGAGAGCCGAATCAGATCAACCTGGACGTCTGGATCATGGCTCAGCTGCCCAACGGAAACTGGTTCGGTCCCGTCTTCGGTCCCGTGAATCTGAACGTAAACGCTGGCGCCAGCCCTAACGCTGACCTTTCGCAAAACGTACCTGCGGGTGCGCCCGCCGGATCGTATGGCTACTGGGCGTATGTCGGCATCTATCCCAACACTGTCTGGAACAGTGACAGCTTCCCCTTCGAAAAGTCCACAGTCGGTGACGGCGGCATGGTAACTGGGTGGGAAAACAATGGTGCAGGATTCGATCAGCTTCAGGCTGAGGCTGCCGTCGAAGCCCCGGCCGAATATAATCTGATCGGCGCCTATCCGAACCCGTTCAACCCGGTGACGACCATCGGCTTCTCACTGCCAGAAGCGTCAAAGGTCACGCTGAGCGTTTACGACCTCAACGGACGCCTGGTGGCGACTGTCGTTGACGGTTACAGAAATGCCGGTGTTCACGAAGCGACGTTCGACGCCACCGGTCTGACATCCGGAGTTTACCTGTATGCGTTGCAATCCGGATCGTTCACAGCTTCCGGCAAGATGATGCTGGTCAAATAAACTCGACCATTGTGACTTTAAAAAGCCCCCAGATAGGGGGCTTTTTTTTAGTTTAGTGTCGTGAGAAGCTAACCAGAATTCAGCCGCATTCAAACAGATCCTCTACATCATTCCCGGCTTCTGGTTTAACGCCGAACGTTTGACGACTTCCCGGATGCGCCGCGTCCGGGTCTCCTCCCGCTTGGCGCTCATCACCCAGCCGATATACAGGTTCTGTTGAGATTTGGTGAAGGCATTGAAATTCTGCCAGGCGGTAGTATCACTTTTAAGCGCCTCCTCCAGTTCGGCGGGCATAATGCAGGGTTGATTTGGTGTTAAGGCCTCTTCCCATTTCCCGTTCTTCCTGGCCTCCTTGACCTTCGCCATCCCCGCATCCGTCATCCTGCCTGACAGGATCATCTTTTCGGCTCTTTTTCGGTTCAATGCCGACCAGCCACTGTTCCTCTTGCGGGGGGTATATTTCTGCATGTAACGTTCCGTGTCGATGGTTCTCACCGTGGTGTCGATCCAGCCGAAGCAGAGCGCCTCTTCGACGGCTTCTTCGTACTGGACCGTCGGCTCTCCGGTGTGTTTCTTGTAATAGATCAGCCAGAGTTCGGTTTCGCTGTCGTGGTTCTGTTCGAGCCAGGCCCGCCAGACGTCCCGGCTGTCGAAATGGAATGAATTGGTCGGTTTCATGGGTTTGCAGAAAAACTCAGAGAGTGTTCATGTAAATATCGAGTAGGTCGGACTCTGTAATCATCGCCGGTGTGATCTGTACATCACTCTTCTTGATGGTTTTCGCAGCAAATCCGGTCAATTCCGGTTCCCTGATGCCGTGATCGCTCAGGCGGGTCGAAATGGAAAAGCCCTGATTGATGAAATGTTCGATTCCCCCTACTTCGCGGAACATCTCGTCAATCGTGGCGACTTTATCTTTCACGGATGACCTTTCCTTCAAGTGCCCGCGTTGGCGATGGCGATCCCTCCGAGGGTTGCCGCGTAGGCCATCGCATCCATAGCGGCCTTTTCCCGCAGTCGGGCTTTTTTCAGATTGGCGATGGAGATCTCTATCGCGTGCAGGGCCAACCGGTCGTTGAGGGGGAACGACTCCGTCGATAGGTAAGCCTCTATCGAGTGAATCAGGGCGTCCAATCCACTGTTGACGATCACCTCCTCCGGCATCGAATAGGTAAGTTCAGGATCGATGATGGATACGCGCGGAAACAGTTCAGGACGGGAATAGCCCACCTTTTCACCCTGCTCGGGATCGCTGAAAACTGCAAAGGGCGTCACTTCACTCCCGGTGCCGGACGTCGTGGGAATGCAGACGATGGGAAGAGGACTCTTCTCGAGTTCTTTCCCGCCTACATAAGCTGTCAATTCGCCGCTGTTTCGGACCAGCAGGGCGATCCCTTTCGCCGCATCCATGGGCGATCCCCCGCCGAGGCCGATAACCAGGTCGGCGCGGTTTTCGGTGGCGTAAACCGCCCCCTTTTGAACGCTGTCGAAGGACGGATTCTCTTCGATTTCATCGAAAACGAGGCATTGGCAACCTTTTAAGGAAGCGATGATTTTATCGACGGCGCCGCTCTTCCGGGGAACGTTTTTATCGCTTATTATGAGAATATTTTTAGCCCGGGGATCGATGAATTCTCCGATCCTGCTGATCTCCCCTCGACCGAAGACGATTCTGGTCGGTATGTGAAACGTGAAAGGCTTCATGGTTGTTTTCGAGATTTCACACCACCAATTCCACCACGTCCCCGTCATGTAAAACGTAGTCGCGGCTCACCTGCTGGCCATCGAAGACGCCGCTGCCCCACACCCGGGCGGATTTCAGGGTCTGCAAAAAATCCTTGTGGATCTGGCCGGCGAATTCCTCCACCGTCCCCCCCTGCTTCAGCACGAAGGGCGATTCTAAATTGGGCTCCTGCCCGTGTTTCTTCGAATAGATGCGGATGATCCCCAGCATCTCGTAAACGGTCTGCTTGAACTGATCCAGGTTGCGGCTGGTGGCAGTCGAAAGGGCGAGGAAGGAGCATTCTTCCTGGTACAATTCGCAGAGCGTCTGAAATTCTTCGTCCCACTTCTCGCCGTCGTGCTTGTTGACTACGACCAGCGGGCGAAAGATCTTCTGACCGGCTTCCGGGAGCAGTTCGTCCTTCCCGCAGTGGACCTCGATGCGGTGTTCTTTCAGGATTTCCACCGTGTCGTCGAGTTGTTGAATGGGGTAATCCTGCAGATCCAGGATGATAACGAGGAGGTCTGCGCTGCGGATCAGTTCCAGCAGTTGCGGTTCGATGTGCTCCCGGTTCAAGGGGGGTGTGTCGATCAACTGCACCTGGATGTTCTCGATGGGCATCATGCCTGGAGTGGGAGACCAGGTGGTGAAGGGGGCCTGATCCACTTTGGGCGAGGCGTTCGTGAGGGCGACTACCAGGGAAGACTTACCGACGTTGGGGCAGCCGACCAGCACTACCCGCCCGGCGCCCTCCTTATCGATGTGAAACGCCGACTCTTGCCTGCCGGTTTTCTTCTTGGCCTGAGAGGCGTCTTTCAGCTTGGAAAGTTTGCGGCGCAGGTCGGCGCGAAGTTTATCCGTTCCCTTGTGCTTGGGGATAGTACCGATCAGCTCTTCTAAGAGGTTGAGTTTCTCCTCCTGAGAACTGGCCGCCTTGTAACGCCTTTCAGCTTCGAAATATTCTGGAGGCAGATTGGTCGGCATGGCAACCCCGCCTGTTTGTTGTCGACGCCTTTAACTGCCGGAGTCTTTCGGTATCGGTCCCGGTAACTCCTGAAATGTACGATGGTCACAGGGTAAAAATCAAGCGAAAAGCACATTGATCCATTAAATTATCAGGAGGTTTAGAAAAGAGTGCGATGTACGACGGGGTGGTTTTGAGACGGTCTTCAGCTCTTCGGCCTGTATCATCTGCTTCATCATTCTGCATGATAAAAAATGCGGGGAAATGGCTTGACATGGCCTTTTTTTAGATGTATATTTGTAGCATGCTACATATTAGATTAGTACATTGTAAGGAGTTACATAAATGCCTGATACACCCTTGAAGCTTATTCCGTTCTGGCTGGTTCACGTAACCGCGGCGATTCGGGCGAAGTTTGACAGTCGCCTGGAGCCCTATCAACTCAAGACTCCTGAAGCGATAATTCTCCGGGC
>JALGZU010000443.1 GCA_025774735.1 candidate division LCP-89 bacterium
GTCGCAGGTGACAGCAATTTCGACTCCCGTAGCATTTACGGATGCCGAAGTATTGGCTACAGTCAAGCGGAGGTTGACCGATTCACCCGGTTCGGGCCGGCCGTTGCCGTTGCCACCTGCGGCATCGTCGAAAGTCTGTTCGATGTAGCTCAGGTTGGGGAAAAGACTCGAGATGGCGTTGCCCGCGTCGATCCTACCATACCCCAGCAAACCGGCGTAACCGGGATTGATGGGATCGATATTGAAGCAGGTATTGAATAGATGCGTGGCGACCTGGGAGTTGGTCCACTCCGGTTTCGTACCGCGGATCAGGGCTCCCAATCCCGCCGCAACGGGGCTGGACATGGAGGTTCCCTGATAGGAGATATAGGAACCGGGGGGCACCGTACTCAGGATAGCCATGCCGGGTGCACAGACGTCGATCCAGGTGCCGTAGTTGCTGAAGTAGGCCTTGTTGTCGCTCTGATTGGTGGCAGCCACGGCGATGACGTTCGTATAGGCGGAGGGATAGTGTGGGGCCGAGGTGTTATCATTTCCCGCTGCAGCGAAGATGAGCACTCCCTGGTTCCAGGCGGCTTGAATGGCGGAATTTTCAGGCGACCAGAATTGACCGCTACCGTAGGAGAGCGAGATGACGTCGGCGCCGTTGTTGGCACAGTAGGTTATTCCCTGGGAACTGGCGTAAATGAAATAGCCGTCACCCGCTCTAGCGGTCATGATTTTAGATTTAAAGCCCAGGCTGGCGACGCCGTTGGCGTTATCCGTCACAGCCGTGGCACATCCGGCGCAGTGCGTTCCATGGGTATCGGAATCGTAGACGTTATTGTTCCACTGCCAGACATTCCAGCCCCAGAAATCATCGGTATAGCCGTTGCCGTCGTCGTCGACAGCGTTCCATTCGAGCGGATCTATGACGCCATTTCCATTCAGGTCTTCGCCCGGGTTTACCCAGAGGTTGTCGCGCAGGTCTGTGTGGGACGTATCCGTGCCGGAATCCACGATACCAACCACGATATCGGCACTCCCCTGGGAGTAATCGTAGGCTAGTTCCGCTCCCACCTGGGGCAGGTGCCACTGGCTGGCGAAGTAAGGATCGCTGGGGGTGTAGTCCAGGGTGCGCACGTAGTATGGCTCAGCGGAGACGATGAATGGTGCCACAGCGTAAGCCTGGACCACTTCGTGCAGATCGATCTCAACGGGGAATTCGAGGATATAATACCGCGACAGGTCCCGGATGGCCGGGTCCATTGGTTTTTTCTCCCCGGGGAAAAACTGCTCAATTCTATGCACGTTGTACTGGCGGGCGAGGGCGTCAAGTTCATCATCACCCAATTGTACCAGCCCGGATTTCAGCTCGACGCTGATGGTACCCAGGGCGTCTGAAAATTCGACGACGATACGGCCCTTCCATTCCAGATTCGAGGTCATGGGGGGGATCGCAGCGGTTGAAAACGCATTCATTAGCAACATAGCTGTTGCCAGTACAGGGAACATAGTTTTCCAGAAAGATCTCATCGTTTCACCTCTGTTAAACGCGTCAAGCCCTCTATCTAATTCAGGTTTACTCCATAGAGCAAAAGACCATCGACACGAGCCGATGGGCCTATTCTGTGCTACGTGGAAACATCAGATGTAGTTTGTCTCTTCTGCCCACCTATAAGATAAGAAAAAAAAGGGGTCATGTCAAGACATAAGGAAAAATAGACGGTTTTTTTCTTTATCCGAAGTCCGGCTAAAAAAAATGGCGACTACATATGTCGCCATCGCTTTAAGGGTATCCCCGTGTTTCGATACTCAGCGGAGCAATTCGGTTTATTTCACGAGACTCATCATGCCGCAGGACGTATAATCGGGCGTCTTGAGACGGTAAACGTAGCGCCCGGATGCGAGCCGGGAGGCAACGAAGGTCACCCGGTGCTTACCGGCGGGTTTCCACTCCTGCAGCACCGTTTTCACCACTCTGCCAGCGATATCATGGATTGTCAGGGTAACCTGAGTGGCTTTGGGCAGGGTGAAAGCAAGGGTGGTTGCAGCGTTGAAGGGGTTGGGGTGATTCTGGTGTAATTCGAAGCCATCCATTACGTTGCGGGGGCGCGGATATCGCTCCGGTCCTGCGTTGAGCGTAATGATTTCGACCTGCTCGAGATCGGCTGTACCCAGACCCAGATCTTCGGCCAGAGTCAGGGTTGGTTCTATGGTAGATGGGTCGAAAGTTTCGTCCACCTGTGCAAACTGCTGTGCACAATACGCATCGGTGGCGACGGGGTCACCGCAGATGACGATCTTGTTCAACTCGCGGATTTCGCCGAAATAGCCAGGCTGACCGATGATTGGACCATCCAGCGCCATCACCAAGCGCGCATCGACAATCGCTAGTTCAGAGTTGACCACTCCGGCAATTTCCGCGACGTTTTGTAACATCCCAAGCGCATAGGGTCCAGGATCATGCAGGTATTCCCTCGTTTGAGTACAGCCGGGTCCGTCCACAGTACCTACGTGATTCTTCAGGGCACCGGAGAAATAAACGTTGTTGTGGCGTTTGAGGTTGCACAAGCTCAGGATGACGGGGGCATCGTAGACCACCGAATACACTAGGAAATCAGGGATTTCCGGTGCCCAGGCCGGCTGGCGCACCTCGTAGGTTTCACCGAAGTTCACCAGGGTGCCGCCGGCATTGGGGACGGCTGGATCCAGACCTACAAGTTCGTAGTAGCGCTCCGGAACCACCCCTCCAGCATCACCCACGCTCACTGTTCCCGAGGTCACCTGCTGAACCGATTCGAGCAGGGTCAGAACCGAGCTGGCTTCAGAGATGGTCGGGTAAGGTTCATCCGGAACCA